>JBDSDI010000273.1:0-8704 GCA_039920645.1 Bdellovibrionota bacterium
TTCGAGGGATCTTTTTCGGATGAACCGCCCGCGGGATCTTTTTCGAGTTCACGTAGCAGCGCACCGCGTCCCTTTTGAATCTCCAGTAGGGAGGTGTTGCGCTGAAGTAGCTTGGACTTGTCCGGAAAAATAATTTCGAGCTCAGAATTCGTGCCTAGCGTGAGCACCTTGTCGCGAAAAAATCCGCGCACGGGCACGAGCAGGGGAAGTTTCATAAGGATCTTCGTTTCTTGTCCGAGTAAGAAACATTTCCCTTTGAGACAACGAAGCTGAGCTTCGGGAAGACTGAGCGTGCGCGTAGGGATCCGGACGGGCATAAAATAGAGAAGTGAAAGCGGCGAGACCGTGAGAACCACGAGCGCGATAATATCCATTACGCTTCGGGTGCGTGCGCTTAGAGCCATTGCGCCTTCTCAGGGTAAATCGCGCAGATGCGACCACGACCACCTTCTTTGGCCGCGTAAAGCGATTCGTCCGCTTCTTTGATCCAAGCGTCTTTCTCTTTGAAGCGCTTGGGATCCCAGAGCGCCATGCCCATCGAAGCAGAGATTTTCATCGTGAAGCTCTTGCCGTTGCTGGAGATATCTTTTGGAACTTGCAGTTCGGCGTTTTTGATCGCCTGCAGGATGCGGAGCACGGGGGTTTGACGATCTTCCATGGCGACGTCATTGAAGATCGCCACGAATTCCTCGCCACCGTAACGCGCGCAAAAGTCGGGAACTCGATCGGGCGAGCGTTCATTCGGATAGCGAATATTGTTCTTGATGAGTTTCGCGGCTTCCTTAAGGACGAAGTCGCCGACTTGGTGACCGTGGTTATCGTTGACCTTTTTAAAGAAGTCTAAGTCGATAATGACGAGCAAGGTCTTCGACGCAACAACAGAGCTCTTGTCCGTGAGCAGTTTGTCGACGTAGACGTTGAAGGAGCGGAAGTTGGGGATCTTCGTCATCGGATCTTCGAGGGCGAGGGCGGAAACTTTTGCGATCTCGTTTTCTTGGTTCTGAAGGACCGTGACCATGCTCTGAAGCGCTCGAGAAATTCTCTGAACGGCGGGATCTTTCGACGTTGGAAGGTTGAGTTTAGTAAGACGACCGGCGCCGATGTTTTCTAGGGCGCGTTCGAGAAGCGTGTAGGAGCGCTCGAGGACGAGAGAAATCCCCCAGGCGATAAAGGCAGAAATACCGAGCGCGAGCACGAGAAATCCGAGGAAGGGCGCTGCGAGAGGAGAGAGCTCGTTCAGGCTCAACTGCGCCTTCGTTCCCGCCACATTGATTTTGTTTTCTTCGCCGAGTTTCGCGCTCGAACGGAAAACGACGAAATAAGGCGTTTCGTGTTCGCCCGATTTGAGCGTGATCTCAAAACTTCCGGAACGAAGGTTCGTGCGCGAGATACTCGTGAAGAGGGACATCTCGATTTTCTTGAGCGCTTCGGGGGTCGATTGATCGACCGGGGCCTGGAACCATTGGGCATGACGATCCGCGGAGTGCGGCGCGAATTCCATCGTCATGGCCCATTCGCCGGAGTCTTTGAAATCGGAATTTTCCGAAAGGTTCGCGAGACGGGCTTCGATGGAGAGCAGGCCATAGGATTGCGCGAGTTCGACCCAGGTTTTAGAGAAGAGCCAGGTCGAGCCTGCTGCGACGATCAGGGCGCTGAGAAGCGATGAGATGAAGATCTTTAGACGTAAACTCACCCGCTCATTAAACGGCCCCCGCGACAAATAATCAAGGTGGCGATAGGATCGTCTCATGGCGACGATCGAGTTCGTGAAGTACGAAGCCTTGGGCAATGCCTACATCGTTGTCGACCCGCAGCGCGCGGGTCTGGGCGAACCCGATCCTCGTTGGATCGCCCGCATTTGCGACCGTGATTGGGGTATCGGATCCGACGGCGTCCTATGGGGACCTGTTTCGCTGAACACTCCGGGAGTCCCGGGGCTAAGAATTTTCAATACCGATGGATCTGAAGCCGAAAAGAGCGGCAACGGGTTGAGAATTTTCTCGCGCTACCTGCGGGACACGGGCCGGATCACGGACAGCTTTCGCATTGAGACCTCGGCAGGCCTGGTATCCGGAAAATTCCTCGCCTCGGGACTTATCGAAATCGAAATGGGCCAGGCTTCGCTCTTGGGGCCTCAGGTCTCCGAGACTCTGAGAGTGGGCACGCGCGATTTCGACGTCACGCGCGTCAGCGTCGGCAATCCCCACTGCGTCGTGTTCGCGGGGTTCTCGTCCCGTTCCGAAATCCGGGAGCTCGGGCATCGTTTCGAGACGCATCCCCTCTTTCCTCAACGCACGAACGTTCAGTTCGTAACCGTCGCGTCACGCGCTACGGTCGAAATCGAAATCTGGGAAAGAGGTTCGTCCTATACGCTCGCGTCGGGATCGAGCTCGTGCGCGGTCGCCTTCGCCTGCTTCAAGCGGGGACTGGTGGATTCCAATCTGCGCGTCAAAATGCCGGGGGGCGACCTCGAAATCGAAATTCTCGCGGGCGATAAGCTCAAGATGACGGGTCCCGTCACCTGGATCGCTTCTGGCGAATGCCAGGGCCCCTAGCGTTGCTGGTATGCGCTTTCTCTGAGAGAATAGACGGACCATGAAATCAGCTTCCGATCCCAAGATTCAAGGTGCCTGGAAAGCGGCCTGTCTCGCAAGGTCCCATGCGCATGCGCCGTACTCCCGATTTAAGGTCGGTGTCGCTTTGAAGATCAAAGGCCGCGACGAACTCATTCCGGGCTGCAACGTCGAGAATGCAAGTTACGGAGCTACGGTTTGCGCCGAGCGTGTGGCCTTCCAAAACGCGACCGCTCAAATCGGATCTTTCGAGCCGGAGTATCTTGTGCTCGTGACCGACACCGATCCCGTCGTCGCCCCGTGCGCGCTCTGCCTCCAAGTGATGGCCGAGTTCTGCTCGGGGGATTTTCCGATTTATGTTTCCAATCTGGAGGGCGTAGGAGAAAAAGTGCGCTTTGGCGACCTCCTGCCGCGTCCTTTCGTAAAATCCCAAATCAACACGATCCCGGGCGTCTGAGAATACGAGAGCCGACATGCACGACTCCAAGACCATCGTAAAATATCTTTCCCAAGCCTCTGCTCTGGCCGAGGAGAACATCACGAAGGGCGGCGGTCCCTTTGGCGCTCTCGTCGTAAAAGGTGATCAAATCGTGGGACGTGGTTTCAACCAAGTGACTTCCATAAATGATCCGACGGCTCATGCCGAAGTTCAGGCGATTCGCGATGCCTGCAAGAATCTTGGAAGTTTTCAGCTCGACGACTGCGTCGTGTACTCGAGCTGTGAACCCTGTCCGATGTGCCTAGGGGCTCTTTACTGGGCGCGACCGAAAGCGATCTACTTCGCGAGCACGCGCAAAGACGCGGCGGCGGCCGGTTTCGATGACGATCTCATCTACCGCGAGATCGTTCTCTCCGCAGAACAACGTTCCATCCATACGCGCGGAGTTCCTTACGAGGGACATTTGCGCGTGTTTGAACTCTGGAAAAGCAAACAAGATCGTATCGAGTACTAGGGGATTTGGACATGGACAGCAAAACATCGACCGACATTGATCGTACGCCCGTCGCCAAAGATATTTGGTGTTTCAGCCCCAAAGAAAAAGCCTTCACGTGGCACGTTGTTATTAACCACGATGCCAAAGGATACGTTGACCGCGTTCAGTGCAAAGTGACGGGTCAGGTTCACAAGTATAAGCGTCAGAACAAACCGGAGCCTGTCAAATCGGCTTCGACCATCGTACGTCGTGCGGCTGGGTCTACAGCGACGTCTTCCGCCGCTAAGACCATCGAGACTTCGGCGGTGCTTGAAGAGACCTGGTTCGCGGGAGTTAAAAAATGGGGCGATAAAATCGTGCCGACTTACGAACCGACCAAATTCTTCGACAAAGGTTTTGTCGTCGATCATCCGTCGTTCGGCAAGGGCGTGGTTCAAACCCGTCGCGACAACAAAATCGACGTTCTGTTTAAGATCGGCATCAAGACGCTTCCCTGTGCGCGCACTCAAAGCGCGTAAATAAATGAGCGATCGAGTCGTCGGTTCTAGAGCGAAAGTAGACCGGGAATCGACTGAACGCGGTTATAGAGATCGGCGACATCCTCGGCCGTGCTGGCGTTGAAATCGAAAGAGATCGATACGAATTTGGAATTGGCGGACATGCGGCTTGTGGTCTCGATGCCCGGAATGAGCTTCGAAAAGCTCTCGATAGAACTCAGCGGCATCACGAATTTGAAGTGATAGACGAAAGGACCGTCGTGGCGCGCTTCGAGGAGTTTTTTGAGGCGCTCGGTTGAGGACATGGCCAATTTCTAACGGGCTAGGCTCAGGAATTCAAGTGCTCATAGCAATCGGAAAGCGCTTCGATCTCTTCTCGCCACCAGTTATCGCTGCCGAAATTCGCGAAAATTTTGGGAAAAGATGGGTCTTCCCAGCGCCGCGCGACCCACGCGGAATAATGGATCATGCGTAGCGCCCGCAGCGCTTCGACGGCGTCCAGTGTCTCCCAAGAAAAGCTCGAGATCTCTTCGTAAGCGTCGATCATGGCATCGCGACGTTTCAGGCTTTCATCGTCGCGCCCCTGGCAGATCAACCAGAAGTCCTGGACCACGGGAGCGTGCACGCAGTCGTCAAAGTCGGTGAGGAAAGGGCGCTCTCCGTCCCAGAGGATATTGCCGACGTGGCAATCCCCATGGACAGGTTGTGTGGGGAGATTCTGCAAGCGTAACTTTAGGAAAGGGAGCAGCTCCTCGACGGTTTGAAGATAGCGCATTCCCATCGGGCTTTCGGTGAACGCGCTTTGCTGAAGAAACTTAAAGGGCTCGGTGCCGTAAGTCGTCGCGTTGAGCTTGAGTCGGGACGGGAGTTTGAGTCCTCGGCCGACATTGTGCACGCGCGCGAGGAGACGACCGAGCAGCGGAATTTCCTCGGGCATGAGTTCACTTTTGAGTCGCGCGCGCGACCTGGGGAATATCGCAAGGTGAATCCCTGAGCTACTGATGGCGAGCGTTGGGCATTCAGAAAGACCCTTTACGAGCGGCAGCGGTTGGATCACGGAGAGATCGGCTTCGTGAAGCGCGCGAAGAAACTCATGCTCTTCGGCGATCTGACGACGTGTCCAGCGGCCGGGCCGATAGAACTTTGTGACGAGTTCTGTTCCGTCTTCGAGATCGAGTGCGTAAACGCGGTTCTCGATGCTGTTCAGCGGCATGAGGCGTCCCGTACAGCGTCGACTCGGAATGTTTGAGCAGTCGAGCGCATCTTCGATGGAGTTGAGGACATGACTGGGATCGAGGTTGTAGAAAGACTGCGAGAGATCCATTAAACTCCGATTTCGTCTTGATGCAGGGGATTCTGGAAAACGCGCAAGACGATTTCGGGTTTGTCGAAGAGTTCGACCTTGCCGTCCTTGAGCCACAGCACACGGTCGCAAGATTCAATCGTCGAGAGCCGGTGAGCGATGATCATCTGCGTGTGACCCTCGAAAATTTTGTTCATGGCGAGCACGAGTTTTTCTTCCGTTTGCGGATCGATCGAACTCGTGGCTTCGTCCATAAGTACGAGAGGTCGTTCGATGAGACTCATGCGGGCCATGACAAGCAGTTGCTTCTCGCCCTGCGAGAGGTTCTTACCTTTTTCTTCGATGATTTCTTTCAGGGCGTCGGGGAAACGGCGCGACCACGCTCCAAGCCCGACCTTATCGAGCGCCTTGAGGAGAATGCCGTCCTCAAAATAGCGGCCTAGACTCAAATTGTCGCGGACGCTAGCATTGAAGAGCACGGGTTCCTGTGGAACAACGGTCATCGTGTTGCGCGCGACGTTGATCGGAAGATCGAGGCCATCGAAAAGCACTTCGCCTTCCTCGTGAGGATAGAAACTTTGCAGCACTTGGAAGAGACTCGTCTTGCCGGCTCCGGTACGTCCGACGATTCCGATCTTCTCGCCTTTTTCGATGCGCAGGTTCACACCTTTGAGAATCCACGGCAGATCATCGCCGTAACGGAACCACAGATTCTTGATCTCGAGCGAAATGGCGGGAACGCGCAAGCCCTTGGGCGCCTCTTCATTCGGAAGACTTTTCGGGTGTCCCGTCGGAAACTGAGTGCCAGCGGGTAACGAGGCTTCAGGCTCTAACGGGAGACGCAGATACTCGTTCATTCGCTCGACACCTACAAAAGCGTCTTCGAGTTGAGCCATCCAGTCGAAGAACATCTGGAATCCGGATCCCGCAAGGTTCAAGAGAACCATAACCGACGCCAATTCGCCCGGCGACATCTTCTGCATTGAGATGAGCCAGAGACCCACGACGCCCGACAAGAATGCGATGCCGTAAGTCGAGGTCATCATCTGGGCGGCGTAAGTTGTGTTGACGCGAATTGCGCGGAACTTCGCTTCGATGAAGGCGTTGTCGAGTTTCGTGAAACGTTTGAAGAAGGTCTCGCCTTTGCCGAAAACGCGAATGACGCTCGCGCCCTGAACGGTTTCAGCAAAATGTGCGACGCCGGGACTTCTCAAGTGACTTTGGTCGCGGCGGGCGTAGCGAATCTTTTTCTTGTTAAAAAGGTAGACCGTCAGGTTCAGTGCGAGGAGTAGGAAGTAGAACGCGAGGCCGAGCCAGTGAGCGGTGAAGAGCAACACCATGCTCGCGATCAGGTCAAAAATAATGCCAAAAAACTCCGAGAGTGGACCTCCGAACATACGGAACATGTTGCCGTAGTCGCTCGAAAAGCGCGTGACGATGCGTCCGACGGGAGTGCGGTCAAAGAAGCGAACGGGATAGCGCGAGACGCGCGTCGTGACCTCGTCGTAGATCGAGCTGATGGCTTTGACCGAAATGCGCGAGAAAGAAAGACGGAAGCTGATCGTAAGTAGGAAGCCCGCTGCGCAGAGTCCCGTGAGAAAATTGAGATAGTGACTCGCGCTCCAGCCCGTGAAATAGGCCGGGATTTTGCGATTCGAAAGGGAATCGATCCAGAAACCCACGACCATGGTGTTGCCCATGAGCATGAGGCGACCGATCCACCCGATCGTGATCCAGAAAATACAGCGTTTCATGAAGGGACGGTAGGACCATGCGAGCACTTGAAAGACGTCCTTGCCGTAGGCGCCCTTGAATTCCTGTTCGTTTTCGAGGAAGGACTGAGGCTTGTGCGGGGCCAGCGGGGTGTTAGGCGAGGAGGTCATTTTTTGATTCCTCCTTCTTCTTGGCTTCGCGCATGAATTCGCGGAACTCCTGCGAATCGCTCATAAGGTGGTCGTAGCGACCGTCGGCGACTAGTTTGCCTTCCTTGAAGAAAAGCACGCGGTCGGTGAGCGGAAGCATGAGATGGCGGTGCGTGATGAGAAGCGTGAGCTTGTCCTTAAGACGGCTCTTGAAAAGAGTGTCGATCATCGCGCGTTCGGTATTGACGTCGATCGCGCTAAGCGCGTCGTCGAGCACGAGCAGCGGTCTCTCGGTAAAGAGCGAACGCGCGAGGCCCAAGCGCTGGCGTTGACCGCCCGAGAGGTTAACACCGCGTTCGCCCAGCACGGTTTCTTCCTTGTCGGAGAAACCTTCGGCATCGAGCGAGAGTTTGGCGCTTTCGAGCGCGGTTTGAGCGCGGCTCATGAGATCCGAGGAACTGCTGTCGTCGGGGACATCGTATTCTAGAAGCACGTTGTTGCGAATTGTGGTGCTCGCGATGAAACCGTCCTGAGGAACGAACGAGAATTTGGATTTGAGCTGATTTTCTGAAAGCAGGCCGACGTTTTCGCCTTGAATGCGGTAACGGCCGAAGTGTGCGGGAATTTCTCCGAGCAGACTCTGTACGAAAAGAGTTTTGCCGCTTCCGACCGGGCCGACAATGGCGACGAACTCGGGCTTATCGATTTTCACCGAAACGTTCTTAAGGAGATTTTTTTCTCCCATCGTTAGGTTGAGGTTTTGGATTTCGAGATAAGGCGCCTGCGCAGTCATGCTAGCAGAGGCGTCGTCGACCACGATATTATCGCTCTTCAAGGACAAGAAGCGCTCGACGCGCTTGATGCTCGTGTAGCTGTCCATCGTAAACGTGAGGATCCAGGGAATACCGCGCAAAGGTTTAGCGAGATAGACGCCCAGAGCCCAGAACGTTGCCGTGAGTTCACCGGGACTTAAATCGCCTTCGGGACGCATTTTCACCAGGGCGTAAACGCCCGCGAGGTTTAGGAAGAATCCGATCGACGCACCAATCGAAGCCATCATTTGTCCGTTCGAGACCATTGCGGTGCGGTTATCGGTTTCCTCAACGCGCTTGACGTAAATCTTTTTCTCGAAGGCATCGATCCAACCCAGCGCGCGCAAAGCACGTATGTTTTGAATCCATTCGTTGACGAGGCCCGTGCGGTCCGCCGCGAGTTTTTTGAAGGTCCAGAAAAAGCGGGACTGTCTCCAGCTCAGCAGGAACATGACGGTGAGACTGAGGCCCATCGTGATGAGAAGAGGCGTGATGGAGACATTGAGGAGCGTCTTTAGCATGAAGGGTGCGAGCAAGAGAGGAAAGAGCACGAGGGCGCCGTTGGTCCACGCGAGTTCCACGAGCCCGGCGCTTCCAGCCGTATCGGTTGTGTAGATGCTGACGACTTCGCCTACCTGGGTGCCTTTGAGGCGATCCGATTTCAATCCGAGCATCTGCCCATAGAGACGTTTACTCAAATCACGTTGCACGATGTTGGCTTC
>JBDSDI010000274.1:0-3082 GCA_039920645.1 Bdellovibrionota bacterium
CGTAAGCGTCGTCGATGAGCTTCGCGTAAGCACGTGTTTGCGTCGCGACGCCAGAGAGAAGTTGCAGCAGGTTCAGGACCGAACGTTCTTGAGAAAGGAGTGCGGCCCAAGGAGCGCGGCCCTCCGCCAAGTAGGTGCCCGCGCGAACATGATCGCCGTCGACAAGTTGGGAGGTGAATTGCCAGCCGTGCACTGCGGCCAGATGTTCCAGTAATTTTTCGCCGCAAAAGAGACCGGTCTCCCGGCTCACGAGACGGAACTCGACCTGGTAGCCGGGATCGATGCGCCCGTCGAGAAACTCTTCGCAGAGTAATGTCGTGACGTCGCCGCTCACGCGGTCTTCGCGGAACGCGAGCTCTAAGAGCGGTGCCCAGTCGAGATCGGCAAAACTATCGAGCTGAGAAATCGATTCGCTTTCCATATCAGTTTTGAAGGGACAGCATCCGCTCGAGCGCGAGACGCGCAGGTTCCTTGATTTCGGAGGGCATCGGAACGGATACTTCGGTTTCCAAATTATTCAGCGTGCGTTCGAGTTTCTGAAGATCAACCATATACATGGTCGGGCAGAGCGAACGGAAAAGAAGCTCGACTTTGATTTTGGGATTTTCGACTCGCAAACGCTCGACCATGTTCACTTCCGTGCCTACGAAGACGCGCGATCCTTCGGGCAGAGACTTTACGTATTTCGCTAGGAACTCGGTTGATCCGGTCACATCCGCGGCGTCAACGACGTCCTGTTCACATTCGGGATGAACGGCAACGAAAGAACCGGGGAAGTTCTTCTTCACAAAATGAATATCGCGCGCTTTGAACTTCATGTGGACCGGGCAATTGCCGTTCCAGAGAATCATCTTCACGCCGTCCAGCGATTCGAGACCGCCGTTGGGTTTGGAAGGATACCAGACCGGCATTTGCTCGGGCGTGAGTCCCATGGCCTTGCCGGTATTGCGTCCGAGATGTTGGTCGGGGAAGAAGAAGACGATTTCGCCGCGGGCAAAGGCCCACTCCAGCGCTTTTTCGGCGTTACTCGAGGTACAGACCAGACCGCCGTTCTCGCCCGTAAAGCCTTTGAGTGGTGCATGCGAGTTCATGTAGGTCACCGGAATGATCTTGCGAGCGTTGAGGTCACCACGAGCGTTGAGGTTGTTCCAGGCGAACTGAACGGAGTCCATCGGTGCCATGTCAGCCATGGGGCAACCGGCTTCGGGCTCGGGGTGGAGAACGCGCTGATCGTCGCGGCAGAGGATAGCGGCGCTTTCTGCCATGAAGCGCACCCCACAGAAGACAATGTGCTTTACGTTTGGGCTTTCGGCTGCGGCTTTCGCCAAGCCGAAGGAATCGCCGATCTTGTCGGCGACATGGATGATCCCGTGACGCTGATAGTGGTGTCCCAGAATCATCAGCTCCGAGCCCCATTTTTCCTTGAGGGCTTGGATACGTAAGATGATTTCGCGGTCCTGAAGGGTCATCGGCGATTCATGCTCCTTAAGTGCGGTCTATGCCCTTAGGAAGTCGCTGTCTACGAGTGTTTCGAGGGCGAAATGGGATCAAGCCCTACTTGCGCAGAGCTTTGCGAACGCGAGTCGTGACATCGTCGCGAATGATGTAAAAACGCCCGAGGAGCTCTTCTCCGAGAGCCTTCTTGAGCGAATTGTATTCTTCGCGGTCGAGGCCAGCGAGGGTCTCGAGAGAGAGAAGATATTTCTGAAGGTGAGGACGGGTTTTTTCGAGTCCGGCGTCCTTAGGAAGCTGCCGGAGCGCGACGAGCGCGTCCTCGCGGAGTTTCAGCGCGTCCTCGCGCTTGGTCTGAAGAGACTCGAGAATAGCGACGACTTCGCTCTCTTGCTTAGGTGAAAGTTTCAACTCGTCGGAAAGATGCCAATAGAAAATCTTGTTAAGGCGATCTTTGATCTCGTGATTGGACATGTCTTCGGCATGCACAGATACCGTCACCACAGACGAAAAAAAGCAAAGACCCAATAGGAGGGCTTTTGCCGGCGATGCAAATCGATTTGTCTGGGAGGAGCTTGGAGCCCACGTCATCGTAGTTCCTTTATAGCACTCTCGGTCGGAATCTCCAGAGCCTTAGATTCCATCATGGTTCATTCCCAGACTTTTCTCGACGGAATCGAGAGCGCGGTTTGCGTCGCCGGGAGCGGCTTTGGAAAGTTCGTCCACGAGCGCGCCTTGATGCGTATCCATGGTCTGCACACCAACGTCGGCGACCGATGCCACCCAACGTTCGACCGCTTCGGAATTGCCCTTCTGAGCGGTCTGCGTGAGGAAGTCCGGCGAAGCTGGAGTCTCAACATTCTTGATGCTTTGGAATGCGAGAACGGCAACGAAGATCGCCATCGCTCCGGAGAAACTCCAGGCGACGCGACCCGAACTGAAGAAACTCCACAGTGTCGCTCGTTCCGGAGGAAGCTCTTCAATCTTTTTCTTAGTCTCGAGAGGTAAGCGCATTTTCAGCGCGGCGATGAGATGATTCTCATAGCCTGCCGGGGGTTCCACCCGTCCGTAACGGTGAGGCTCGGTGCTGAGCTCTTTCAGAAGCTGGCTGAGTTCGCCGGCTTCTTCCGAAAGATCCGCTTCTTTAAGGATCTTTTTATAATCGTCATATTCAGCGGTCATGATTCGTAGTCCTCCTGCAGACTCTCGAAGGCTTGTTTCATCTCATCGAGGGCCCTACCTCCTTGAGACGCGTGTAGGATCTTCTTTAGGTTAAGCACAGCGTGCCGAAAGTTAGCTTTCGCCGTGTCAAAAGGACATTCCATAACTTCTGCGACCTCTTTGAAACTCATGTCTTCGAAGATCCTGAGTTCGAGGGAAAGGCGTTGTCTTTCCGGGAGTTGGTTGATCGCGGCGCGAAGAATCTCGGACGTTTGCGCGCGTTCCAGACTCGAATAGTCACCTTTGACACTGCCCAGGTCCTCTTCATCAAGATCGGCTCTCGAGCGTTCGTGACGTGAGCGAAGAGCATTCTTTGCCGTATTGGAGACGATCCGGAAAAGCCAGCTCTTGAAGGAGGAATCTCCTCGAAAGCTTTCAATCGCGTTGTAAGCCTTTACGAAGCTGTCCT
>JBDSDI010000275.1:0-14068 GCA_039920645.1 Bdellovibrionota bacterium
GGCGAGATCGTGATGGCTGAACTGCAGATTCACGGGGCCATCTGATTGGGTTGACACATTGACGGTCATCGCCCAGGCATGGGCACCCGTGCACGTCACCGGACTCGCCACTACGGCAGGAATTACCGAGACGACTTCGCCGCTTTCCGAACAGGTTCCGGTGAATACAAGGTTTGCAGACGTCGTGGCATTCGCGAAGAGCGAAGAAGGAGTGGTGATCGTTAAATTGGGATTAACGGTGTCGATGCTGACGAAGCGTCCTCCCGAAAGGGAGACCGCGCTACCGGGAGGCGGAAGGGTAAGAAGAACGTTCGTTCCAGAAGTTTCGGTTTTAATCGTTCCGCCGTTCAGCTCGAGACTTGTCTGCGAGAAGTACTCGAGAGCGGAGGTCGCATCGCCCGCTACGATAGGATAACGGAACACGAGACCTTTTTTGTCTGCGGTAATACTGAGGAAAGAGGCCGAGTGATCGACGGTGCCGGTTTCAAGTTTCAGCCGCGGGCTTCCGCTGACCACAACCCCTTCGCTGAAATTGATTTGAATGTCGATTGTTTGAGTGGCGCCGTAGGAGCCGTCCGGACTAATGACGGACGTGCTGACAATTTTCGTTTCCACGACTTCATTTGCGACGCATTCATAAGGTGCGGAGCTCTGGACCCTCTCAAGCGTAACAACGTTGACTCCGGGGCTGAGGTCCGCCGTTCCGGTGGCAATCAGTTTGAAGTTCTTGGAGGACACTTTTTCTGAATCGACGAAGAAGTCAGGATTCCCGAAAACGCCTTTCTCCAAAGCCGCTTTTCCGCTGACGGTTCCGCGACATTCACGATTCCCTAGCGGAAGGAGAGCCTTAGGAATTGCGACAATATCGAAACGGCGCGCGGGTCCCGACGGAACACTGAGGCTAACCGTCTCTCCTTTTTTTAAGAGGCCGTTCAGCAGACCGAGGCCTTGAGGTCCGGCGGGACAAGCACTCGCTTGATCGGAGCGGGGAGCTACGGCACGCAGACTGGAGTGGTCCCCGGTCACGTGGACGAGGAAGCAATCGTCGTCTGAAAGTTCGGGAGGGGTGGTGTCGGCCGACTGAATAGAACTTTTGTAAACGAATTGGATTGTGGACTCGGGCGCCGGAGCTTTACTGCAGGCCGTCGCAAGGGAGATAAGAAAGAGGGTTCGCGTCAAACGAGAACCTTCGAGAAGATCGATCAGAAAACGTTCCACCATCCTATTTTATCGGTCTAAGGGATTTGACCCTTAAGAATTCCGACCGCGCTAACCAGACCTTTATTTAACGACTTGAGAATTCGACTCTTCATCATCTCTTCATTCAGAGAATGCCCAAAATAGTCGAAAATAGAGAGGATGAACTTCTTTCCACGACAGCTCGGTCTCTGTGCGTTCTTAGGTTTAGGCCTCGGCGCATGCGGAAATGTCGCGAATGCTCCGAGCAGTGTCAGCGTTGTGCTCGCTCCAGCGAGTCTGGAAGCTACTTTAGCTTCACCTGCTTTTGGAACCCGTTCTTCGAGCGGTCTTGTCAGTGAGGGGTTCTGCTACGCCTTTCATGTCACCGCGCCAGATCTCGATGATCCTGTTGTCCCTATCGAACCGGATACCTGTGGTCATGCGCCTGGCTCTTTCGGCAAGGTCTACGGGCCTTACGCCTTCGGAAAGACTGCGGTCATGGTCATCCCACCGGGCGCGGCTCGACGCTTCGACTTGATCGGGTTCAAGATGCCCGCAGGTACGACTGCCGATTGTGCGGGAAATCTTTCTGTTGGTGTCGGTCCGGAGAAACATGTCAGAGCGACCTATGATGGAGTGGAGCTCGACCCCGACGTCGGCGACGGAGAAATCCCGGATCCCGCAGGATCGATCTATCTGTTCTCGCGATCCGAACCTGTCGATCTCATATCTGGAAATCAGACCGTCGTTCTCCAGCCGATCGAGTGGAGCGACAGAACTTACCAGGGGAACGTGAATTCCTATCCGCAGCGCTATGGTTGCAAGGATTACACCCCAGCTCAGATCACGATGAGTTCTTCGCCGAGTAACTTCGGAACCAGCACGGGCAATATGCTCTATCAGCTCGTCACTCTTACAAATTCGGGCACGGTCTCGGCAACGGCCCTCGATTTTAGCGGGAGCAATTTTGGTCCTGGAATGAACTTTATCGGGGGGACTTATCCTGGTTTAGGCGGTAACTGTGGCGCGCGTCTCGGAGGCTCACAATCCTGCACGCTTAGTCTTCGCTTTGATCCCGCACAAGCGACCGGAATCCCTGTTTCCACGGGCACGCTGAATCTTCAGTACGCAAACGGATATCAAACTTTGCCGGCCACTTTCCCGCTCATGGCCGTATATGACTTTGCTATTTTGGGTAACTCGGCCTCCGTGTTTTCGACCACTCTTGTGGGAAATTCATCGGCCCTCACGCTTTCCATCACCAATACGGGCTCTATCGCTTCGGTCCCGCTCTCCTTCAGCCTTACTTCTGGAGACCCAAGCATCGATTTCTCCAGTGGCGGATTCCCCGGAGGTGCTTCGAATCCTTGCTCGCAAGGTATGGTCTTAGCGCCGGCCGGCTCATGCAACATCGGCTTCACGTTCACGCCACTCGGCCCGACTCCCACTTCTGTTACAAGAACCTTGGAAGTGCGCGACGGCGCGAATCTTCTTCTGCCGGTTGTCCTTTCCGGTACAAAAGGTCCCTAAATCGCAGATTACTTTTTCGAAGGGCCGGGTTGTCCACCTTTGGTGGACGATTCGCGCTGTTTCAGGAAATTCATCGCGGCCGCTAAGCCGGGATTCGAGGCCACTTGCTGTTCGCGTGTCGGAGCCGGGACCGCCGCAGGAGAGCTGGCGCCATCGGTGCCCGCAGCGACGGGAGCCGCATTCCCCGTGTGATCTCCGTCGGCTTCGTCGGGACCGGAGAAGCTCATTTGCTTTTCGGCATCGCGACGTTTCATCATATCGTCGCGACGACGCGCTTCTTCTTCTTCGGGTGACATCATGCGGAACGTGTAGAGGCGCGTGAGCGCGTTCTGACGAATCGTCTTGTCGAGGGTCTTGAAGAGCTCGAAACCTTCGCGACGGTACTCGACGAGGGGATCCTTCTGGGCGTAACCGCGCAGATGGATACCTTCCTTGAGGTGGTCGAGGCCAAGCAGATGTTCCTTCCAGTGGAAGTCGATACTCTGGATGAAGAAATAGCGTTCGATATCAGCCATGCGCTCGTCGCCGGTCAGAGTGACTTTTTCGCCGTAAAGCTTCTTGGAGCGTTCGATGAGGCTGTTCTTGAGATCGCTGACATTGAGGGCGCCCGACTTCGTGTCTTTTTCGAAATAAGCGCGGGGGTTCTCTCCGAGATCGTAAGCGAAGGTCGCGCGGACCGCTTCGCGCAGGCCCGACCAGTCCCAGGTCTCGGGAGCTTCAGTGGAGGTGAATTGTGAAACGATGTCGCCCGCGAGTTCGCCGGTGAGATCTTCGACCAGCGTGCGCGTTTCCTTGCCTTCGAGAACAAGACGGCGCATCGAGTAAATTACTTCGCGCTGCTTGTTGAGGACGTCGTCGTACTTCAGCAAGTGTTCGCGTTGATCGAAGTGGTGGGCTTCGACTTTGGACTGAGCATTAAGGATCGTGCGCGTAATGAGACCGTCGCTTATCGGCACATCCTCTTCCATACCCATCTTGTCCATGATGTTGACGATGCGATCGCCCGCGAAAATACGCATGAGATCGTCTTCGAGTGAAAGGTAGAAACGGCTGGAGCCCGGATCGCCTTGGCGACCGGCGCGTCCGCGCAGCTGGTTGTCGATACGACGGGACTCGTGCCGCTCGGTACCGATGACGTGGAGACCGCCGACCTCTTTCACGCCGGGTCCGAGGACGATGTCCGTACCGCGACCGGCCATGTTGGTCGCGATCGTGACGGACGCATGCTGACCGGCGTTGACGATGATTTCCGCTTCGCGTTCGTGGTTCTTCGCGTTCAGGACGTTGTGGGGAATTCCCACGCGCGAGAGAAGCTTCGAGATGCGTTCGCTCTTCGAGATGCTGACGGTACCGACGAGGACGGGGCGTCCGGCTTGGTACTTTTCCTTGATATCTTCGATGACCGCGCGATATTTGCCCGCTTCGTTGCGGTAGACGAGATCGTTGTCGTCTTTGCGGATGTTCGGACGGTTCGTGGGGATCACGAGAACTTTGAGGCCGTAGATCTTGCCGAACTCGGTTTCCTCGGTCGCCGCCGTTCCGGTCATACCGGAGAGCTTGTTGTAGAGGCGGAAGTAGTTCTGCAGCGTGATCGTCGCGAGTGTTTGGTTCTCGGCTTGGATTTCCACGCCTTCTTTGCACTCGACCGCTTGGTGGAGGCCGTCGGACCAACGACGGCCGGGCATGAGACGTCCCGTGAATTCGTCGACGATCATGATCTCTCCGCCACGCGACACGTAGTCGATGTCTTTGCGGAAGAGCGTGTTGGCGCGCAGGGCAGCGCCGACGTGGTGAACGAGCATGAGATTATCGGGAGCGTAGAGGTTCTCGACCTTGAGATACTGCTCCAGCTTGTGGATGCCTTCCTCGGTAAGGGTCGCGTTGCGCGCCTTTTCGTCGACGGTGTAGTCGATGTCTTTGCGGAGTTGGCGCACGGCCTTGTCGGCGACTTGGTAGAATTCGGCCTTGTGGTCCGAAGGGCCGCTGATGATGAGAGGAGTACGGGCTTCATCGATGAGAATCGAGTCGACTTCGTCGATGATAGCGAAGTTGGGGTCGCGCTGGACGTACATGTCGAGCGACGGCTTCATGTTGTCGCGGAGATAATCGAATCCGAATTCGTTGTTGGTTCCGTAGGTGATGTCGGCGCGGTAGATCTTCTTCCGCTCGGAATCGCCCATTTGGTTCAGAATGCAGCCGACTTCCATGCCGAGGAACCGATGAATGCGTCCCATCCATTCCGAGTCGCGCTTGGCGAGGTAGTCGTTGACGGTGATGATGTGCGTACCTTTGCCGCTGAGGGCGTTGAGGTACGACGCGAGCGTCGAAACGAGGGTTTTACCTTCGCCGGTTTTCATTTCGGCGATCATGCCCTTGTGCAGTGCCATGCCACCGACGAGCTGGACGTCGAAGTGGCGCATGCCGAGCACGCGCGAACTTGCTTCGCGACAGACGGCAAAGGCGTCGACGAGAATATTGTCGAGGCTCTCGCCCTTTTCGAGGCGGCCCTTCAGAACGCCCGTCTGCGCCTGCAGCGAGACATCGCTCATCTTGCGGTACTGGGCTTCGCGATGATTGATATGTTGAACGAGCGGAATAATTTTTTTGAGTTCCCGGTCGTTGTCGGATCCAAGGATTTTCTTTACGGCCTCTAGCAGCATTGTGGGGACACGCTATCACCGTCGGCTGGAGAACACGAGTTACATGCGGAATAGAGGTGACTTTGTGCCCCGCATCAGAAAGTGAAGTTTGTTGCGCCGCACTCTGAGTCATGGTGAAGTGACTCCGTGCTGAAAACCCTGGTTTTGGTGAGTAAGGAAGACGACGCGCTCGCGCTTCGTGCCCGCGATGCCCTCGCTCGGATCGGCTCGCGCTCTTTTGCGATCACTCAGGGCCTTCCCAACGCCGTTTCGATGTCCGACCTCATCGTCTGCATCGGCGGCGACGGCACGCTTTTGGCTACGATTCGCAAGCTCGGATCGGCTCGCTTCGACGCCATGATTTTGGGTATTCATGGAAGCCGAGGCCTCGGCTTCCTTCACTCACTGACGATGCCGACCGAGTCGGTCGATGCCGACATCTGGGCCGAAAAAATTATCGCGATGCTGGAAAGCAAATCCTACGTCGGCGAGTCCCGCTGGGGTCTCGTCGCTCATGCGGAAGGCAAGAATTTCTGGGCTCTCAACGATGTCGTCGTGGGCAAAGGATCCATTTCGCGAATGATCGAACTCGAAGCGCGTTCGGGCGACGAACTCATTCTTCCGCGTCTTCGCGGCGATGGACTGATCGTCTCCTCGCCTACCGGATCGACCGCGTATTCCCTGAGCGCAGGAGGGCCGGTCCTGGATCCTTCGCTGCGTGCACTTTTGCTGACTCCGGTCTGCTCGCATACTATGGGGTTGCGTCCGATCGTCATGGCGGGCGAGCGCGAGCTTACGATTCATCGCCTCGACGAGAATACCGTCTGTCAAATTACGATGGACGGTCAAGAGGGCATGGAAATCGCTAGGGGCGAAAAGGTCGTCGTGGGCATGTCCGACAAGCCTGTTCGATTGTTGATTCCGATGGCTGCGAACTGCCGTGCGCCTTCGTATTACGAAGTTTTAAGAACGAAACTGGGCTTTGGGAGGGATCGAGGATGCTAGTCGAACTGAGAGTGAAGAATTTCGCTATCGTTGAGGACGGGACTCTGGAGTTTTCCCAGGGCATGACGGCTTTTACCGGGGAAACCGGTGCGGGCAAGAGCTTGCTCTTCGATGCGATTACTCTGCTTCTGGGAGCCAAAGCCAAGAGCGATCTCGTGCGTACGGGTTGCACCAATGCCGAGGTCGAAGGCGTTTTCAATCTCGCGCATGCTCCCGATCAACGCCAGCGTCTCGAGGATCTCGGTTTCGAGATCGATCCCAGCGATGGATCTCTTCTGCTCGTAAGACGCGAATTCTCGGCGAGCGACGTTTCCAAGAACCGTATTTGGATTCAAGGTATGGCTGCGACCCGCAAGCAGCTCCAGGAAGTGCTCGGAGATCTCGTCGAGATCTCCGGTCAGCACGAATTCCTCAAACTTGGTCGCGAAGATTTCCTTCTCGCCTTGGTCGATCAGTACGGAGGTCTTAAGGCGGACGTCCTCGACTTCGAAAAACTCTTTTCTCAGACTCAAACGCTCAAGGCCGAACTGCGCGGCATCGAAGAACGCGTCGGCCAACGCGATACACGTATCGATTTTCTGAAGTTCCAGATCGAAGAATTCGAAAAAGCGGGCATCACCCCCGGACTCGAAGAGTCCGAGCGCGAATGGGTCGCCCTACGCAATCGTCTCGGCAGTTTGGAAAAGCTCCGTCTCGCTCTCGAAAAAAGCATCGTCGCGTTCGACGGCTCCGAAGGTAGCGGCGACACGAGTATTCCCGGCGCTCTCGCGGAAATTTCGCTCGTCGGTCGCGAATTGCGCGCTTTCGAGAACGTCGGTTCCGAATTCAAGACTCTGTTGGAAGGCGCCGAAGATCTCCAATCCCGCGCGGAAGATCTTTCTTATCGTCTCAGACAGGCGCTCAGTTCTCTCGAAGCCGATCCGCAAGCTCTCGACGAAGCCGAAACGCGTCTCTCGCACGTCACCCGTCTGAAACGGAAGTACGCCGTCGACACCGAAGCTCTCGTCGCGCTGATGCGTGATTATCAAGCCGAAATCGTTCGACTCGATCGCTCCGAGGAAAACATCGCCGAGCTTCGCGAACGCGTCGCCACCGCCGCCAAACGTCTCGGCGAATGCGCGATGAAGCTCCATGAGCGTCGCCAGAAAGCCGCCACCGAAATGCAAAAACTTTGGGAGCGCGACATTCGACTTCTGGGAATGCCTCAGGCCGAACTCAAAGTCGAAGCCGAAAAACTCGCCGAAGAACGTAGCCGCGGATGCACGCGGATCCAGGTTCTTTTCTCCGCGAACCCCGGCGAGCGGCTCAGTCCCGTCGGCAAGGTGGCCAGCGGCGGCGAATTGTCCCGTATCATGCTCGCCCTTAAGAACATCGTCGCCGGACGCAGCGAAGTCGGGGTCTATCTTTTCGACGAGGTTGACGCGGGCATCGGCGGCGAAACTGCTCAGCGTGTCGCCGAACGCCTTCAGCATATCGCGCGCGACAATCAGGTTCTCGTCGTCACTCACTTAGCGAGCATCGCGGCCTACGCGACCTCGCAGTTCCTCATCGCTAAGGAAACCCTCAAGGGTCGCACGCGCACCCAGATCCGCGCGCTGTCGGCAACCGAGCGTCCTCGAGAAGTTGCCCGCATGCTCGGTGAATCGCAATCGAAAGCCGCCCTGCAGCTTGCCGAAGAGCTTCTCGCCCGAGCGCATGCCGGTTCCGTTACTCTGCATAAAAAGCCCGCAGAAAAATCCAAGAAAAAAATGCCTTCGAAATCCAAACGCGGAGCGGACGTTTCTCCGTGAAGGGACCCAACGAGTCTTTGGGTCCGGAGGCGGCACTCGAGACGATGCGCGCCTTGCTCGCAGGCGTCGCCGGAATTTCCGCTTCAGATATTTTCATCCGGCGCGAGCGCGATCTCGAGATTCGCTCGAAGAACCAAGAGCTGAGCGCTTTCCGGGAGAAATCCCACTGTACGATCGCGATCCGCCTTTCGAACGAAAACTCCTGCATTGTTTCGTCGTCTTCGGATCTCAGCGGTCAGGGCCTCAAGGAGCTCATCCTTCGCGGACGCGCCTTGCTTCGTGGCGCGCAAACCGGTCCATTTAAGAGAATCGTTCCGATTGAAGATGCTCCGATGGGGATGACCTTCGACGGGTCTTTCGGCGACGTTCCCGTCGACGAAAAAGTCTCGCGGGTGTTGAACATGTCGGCCTTGACCGTGAAATCGTGCGCGAAATATCCTCGCGACGTCAAAGCGACCTACTCCGAAAAGGAAACCGAAGAGTGGCTCTGGGCTCCGGGGGCCAAACGGATCATCACCCATAAGAATACCTTCGCGCGTATCTCGGCGCGTGCGCTGCTCGAAAGAACCGAAGGGTCCAAGGGATTCGAGGTTTGCTCGCTGAAAACTCAGTACTTCGATCTCGATTGGAGCGGTATGGCCCGTGCGGCTTCCGCCGGAGCGGACGCTATCGGCGAAGGACGTCCGCTCGAAAGCGGACGTTACCGTGCGGTCATCGAAGCCGAAGTGATGGTGAGCTTCGTGAAGCTCCTCGGTGACGCTCTTCGCGGCGACCGCGTGCTCACGAGCCGTTCTTTTCTCGACGTCTCGCAGCTTGAGAAGCAGATCTTTTCGGAATCGCTCAATCTCGTCGAAGATCCCGAACGCATGTCCCGCGCGGGCTATCGTCTCTGGGACGCCGAGGGTCATATCTGCAGCCGCAAGCCCTTCATCGAAAAAGGGCGTTTGCTCGGATTCGCCTTCGACAACAGCGCGGGCTGGCGCGAAGGACATGCCTCGAACCATCAGGCGGTGCGTCCAACGGTCGGACATCATCCACATCCCGGATTCCACTCGCTTTCCATTCCCGCGGAATCAAAAGATCCTATCGATCTGCGTCGCGAACTCGATCGTGGCGTCTGGATTCAAAACCTCGACATGCTCACACTGCTTCAACCCGGATCGGGCGAGTTTATGGGTTGCTTCTCCGGTCGTTGGATCGAGAAGGGCGAGGCGGCCGAGGGTCTCACGCGCATTCTCGTCCGGGGGGATTTAAAAAGCCTCTTTTCCAAGATAGTCTCTGTTTCAAGGGACTTGTCCTGGTCCGAACACTTCGGCTCACCGAGCGTGCTTGTCGAAGAGCTTGAAGTTATCGGAACCTAAGAGAAGGCTCCTTCCCATATGGAAAGCATCAAAATCAACGTCGTCGGCAAAAGCGACATCGGACGCAAGCGCAGCAACAACCAGGACTCGTTCCTCGTGGCGCCTCATTTGTCGCTTTTCGCAGTCGCCGACGGCATGGGCGGTCACAGTGGAGGCGAAGTCGCATCAGCGATGGCCGTGAAGACTCTTGAAAGGGCCTTCACCGAAAAACCCGATGGCGCGATGGACAAGAAACTTTTCGAAGCCGCCCAAATGGCCAATCAAGTGATCTTCGAGCAGTCACAGAAAGACATGTCGCTTCGAGGCATGGGCACGACGCTCACCGCCGCCGCGATCCAGTGGCCGTGGATGTTCATCACTCAAGTCGGCGATTCGCGTTGCTACCTCTTTCGCGACGGGGAACTCTTCCAACTGACGGAAGACCACTCCCAATACTACGAATTGCTTCGCGCGGGCATGATCCAAGAGATCGAAAGCCACGGCGTGCAGAAGAACGTTATCACTCGTTCCGTCGGTTACGAGAAAAACGTGAACGTCGATCTCTACGCCCGCAAAATCGAACGAGGCGATCGCTACCTCATTTGTAGCGATGGTCTCACGGGCATGGTCTCCAATGAGCAGATCACTCAGATCCTTCAGAATTTCGACGTCAACCAAGCCGTCCAGAATCTGGTCGAACTCGCGAACCTTCAGGGCGGCGAAGACAATATCTCCGTCGTCGTTTTCGATATCGAATAATCGGAACTTCTTTTCCGTGAAATCTAGCGGCAGCTCAGTCCCTGCGGGCGGGTCTTGTCGACTTTGGAAAACGTCATCGTGCAACGTTTGATGCGAGCCGGGAGCGAGCGCACAAGGCGCACGGCGCTCTGCGAATACAAACACGCCATACCGTGCGTCTGCGAGGTTCCTTTTTCGAAATTCCAATAGGGCGCGTCTTTTGCGGCAACATTGTCAGGGACCAAAGAGGCGCCGTCTTCAAAGGGACCGTCGTAGACCTCTACATTTTCCAGCGACTGACTGCCGTTGATTTCGTCTCGGAGCGAGCGCCATTCTGATGGAACTTTCGACGTCACAGATTCGTTCGTTGCAATGCTATCAGGGCAGCGAAAGTCCGCCGCGAAAAGGGAGCCGTTCGAGAGGAAGAACGCGAAGAAGATAAAAAATTTCATCGAGCCGATCCTAACTCAAAAGCTCTTTGCTGCCTATGCTTGCGGGCGTGGAGCGTTTGTGGGAGAAAAGTCCTATGAAGCGTCTGTCGATTTTTCTTCTTGCCGCCTCAGTTCCTCTTTTTGCCGCGGAGACCGCGCGCCGCCAACCGATCGCGCTGGTCTATAACGGTCCGGGAGCGTGCGACGAGGAATGCGCAAGTTCCGCCGCAGATATCGCGCGCGCCGAAGGCCTGAATCCGATTTTCGTCGGGCCTCACGAGACCCCGCTTGCTTCTTGGAGCGAGGCTTCCGCTTGGATTCAACCCGGCGGTAAATCCAGTACCGTCGCACGCAGCATGAGCGAGACGCTCAAGAACTGGATTCGCAACTTCGTCGCCGGCGGGGGCGCCTACGTCGGCTTCTGTGCCGGCGGTTTCTTCTCGACCGCCGAAATCGGCGATCGCGGTATTGCGGGTCTGGGGATCATGCCCGGACTCTCCCGATTCTACGATGTCGTGCCCGATAAGGACGTTTATATGACCGAACTCGATTGGCAGGGCAGCAAACGCCACGTCTACTGGGAAGGGGGTCCTCACTTCGTGCTTCCTCCACCCAAGCCCGGCGAAGAAGTGACGGCATGGCCTATCGCGACCTATTCCGATGGCAAGATCGCCGCTGTGGAAGCTCTTTACGGTAAAGGACGCGTTTCCGTTTCGGGACCTCATCCGGAAGCTCCTGAGTCCTGGAAATCCTATTTCAAACTTGAAGATCCGGATGGATCCGATTGGGATCTTGCACGCGGAATGCTTCGCTGGGCCCTTGCTAGCGAAGCCAGAGACTGAGTAAAACGAATCCCATGTTTCCGCTGCGCCCCACCAACGGAGTCTCGCGCTTCCCCTGGGCCACGCTTGTCATCGTTCTTGCATTTGTGGTCGCCGAGATCGTCGTGCGCGCCTCGTCCGGCACGCGTCTCGATGTGCTGCTCTCTCTGCTCAAGGCACCTGCGGACTTCAGTTACATTCGCTTGCAGGACTGGGCCGCGCTCGCGCTTTCGATGCTCGTCTTCGGAAATCTCTTCGCGCTGTGGATCACGTCGCTCTACGTGTGGAGTTTTGTGCCGGCGCTCATAGAACGCAGCTCCATCGCGTGGAGCGTGATCGCGAGCGTTGCGGTTACGGTCGGAAGTTTCAGTCTCTATCGCCTCTACCACGGTCCGCATGCCGTCGCGCCGCTACTCCTCGCCCAAGTCTGGGTGAGCGCTCTTCTGGGACTCGCCATGCGCCACGAAATCTGGGAGACGGTCAGCACCTTCGTCTTCGGTCTGAAGATCTTCAAGATTTTCGAGGTTCCGTCTTATGTGCTGCTCTTCTTTTGGTTTTTCTACATCATGGTAGGCAATCTTTTCCTCGATGCTCCTCTGAGCGACGCACCGACACCTTACCTGCTTCCGCTTACCGCTTTTATTTTAGCTTTCGTTGTCGAGAGTCTTCGCGTTTTTAAACCCACGTTCAGAAAGGTGGCTTCGCCATGAAAAATCTTTATCTCGGTCTTTTCTCTATTTCGGCTTTCCTCTTCGCTGGCTGTGCTTCGATCACCGCTCCCAAAATTGCGACCGCACCCGCCGCGGCACCTACGCCCGAAACGGCGGAGTCCACGGATCCCGGCGACGGCAAGGTCGGTGACGCCTGGAGTCTGCACGCAGCCAACTCCGTTGAGCTTTCGCGCTCAGTTCCTTCCGTCCAACTCGCACCGTCTACCGTTGCGGAAATTCCCGAAGTAATCTTTGCGTCTTTCGAACCCAAGGATCTCAAAAAAAACGAAGAGCCACGCTACATCTTCCGTCCGGCGATCGTGCGCAAACGCTCGAAGACCTCTCCTGCCGAGTTCGTCGCGCTCGATCAGCTTGCACGTTACGACTGGGTCGGCGCTGCCACCTTGGCGAGCAAGGGGCTTTACTGGGGACTTCTCGACTATCAGGTCGAAGGTACGGCTCATTCGCTTCCGATCGTGTGGTCCAAAGATGCCGGCAAAAGCTGGTCGCTGCTCGCGCTCGTTCAGAAACGTCATTTTTCGGATCTCTTCGATTCATTTGGAATGGATGACAAGGGCCAAGGCTTCGTGCTCTTTGAGAACACGGATGTCGAAGACGGGTTCTATATCGTGGAAACGACTGACTTCGGCAAGAGCTGGTCGAAGCCGCGCTTCTATACGGATCTCTCGAAAAAGAACAAACATCTGCGCGCGGAATGCAGCTTCAGCGCTCAGCCCGTCAAGAAGGTCGCCGCCACGTGTGCGCTGCCCGCTCAGTTCTTAAAATGATCTCAGTTACTATTTCGTGAAGTAAGTTCCGAAGAGACGATCCCAGAAAATCGAAACGACTCCGAAGTTCGTCTCTTCGCGCACGTGATGAACCTTGTGGTGCGCTTTGAGGCGCTTGAACCAGGTCCACTTGAAATTGTAATGATGAATGCTGTGGTGAATTGCGCAATAAAGCACGAAGCCAAGCCACCACATGCCCATGACGATCGCGGTGCTGCCGGGGGCCTGGGTGAGCCACGAGATCAGGAAATAAGCGCCGATGATAACGGGGTAAGGGAAGTACCAGGGGAGTCCGAGGAGGCCCTTCGGATCGTCGTGATGAAGTCCGTGGCCCTTCGTAAAGGGCGAGGTCATCACGTGGTAGAGAAAACGGTGCGCGACGTATTCGGTGAACGTGTAGAGAAGGAGGCCGGACGCCATGAGCGTGAACATGCGTCGCGCAGATATTTCTTCGGGAGCTGTGAAGCCACGGATGAGGAGCGCCGTGATCAAGATGAGATTGGCGACGTAGCCACCCCAGTAATTGAATTTGGAATAGGCGAGCTTCTTGATCCATTCGGGCTTTTGGCTGTCTTGCTGGCTAACTTCGCTCACGACACTCTTTTCCTCTCTTGTTCAAAAAAATGCAATTTCAAACTTCGTTCCTCTTTACCATTTCCATCTCGCGGGTCTTGGGCCAACCCCAGACGAAGAGAAGGAGCGGGAAACCGATGGAAAGGCGGACGAAAATCCACGTCAGCTGGATCGCGCTCGAATAGGCGAAGGCCTGGCCCTCGGCCAAATGCATGAAGTTGCTCAAAGCCACCACGGCCCACTGGGTCGCGCCTAGGCCCGCCGGAAGCATCGGTACGGCTGAAGCGAGCGTCATCGTAACGAGCAGCGCGAAGGCCATCCGAATGTCTCCAGTGACTGCAATCACGCCTAAGGTGTTTACCAACCAGGTGAGATAAGAGAGCACGAGCGCCCAGCCGAGTTTCTCCGCGCGGCCCATTTCGGGACACATGCGGCGGCGCACGAGCGCGAGCGCGAGGATCGCGGCGCTGATCGCGGCCAGCCACCAGGGTAGGGTGTCGGGCAAGAGCGTGATGGTGTCGGGG
>JBDSDI010000276.1:0-3238 GCA_039920645.1 Bdellovibrionota bacterium
CTCCCATCCCAAGCTCGAGCGTGAAATTGAAAAGAATGTAGGGAGCGATCGCAAGCATCAGCACGGCTAGAAGGACATCGGTACTTGGCAAAAGATGTGAAATTTTCTTCATTCTTTATAAAGAACAAGTATTGTTCTTTATAAAGAAAGTCAATGCAGAGCACTCTTCTATAATCGATCCGTGGCACGCCCTCGCTCAAGCAAAGCTCCCGCCAAACGGGCCGGCGTCGTCAAACGCTCGGTCGACGAGGCTTTTTTGAAGGCATTTGGGGACTACTGCCGCAAACTTCGTATCCAACTGGGATACTCCGTGGACCGCCTCAGCCGCGAATCCGAGAACCTCAGCTCGAGCGTCATCCAGCGTCTCGAAACAGGCTCCGGACCCGTCAATCTCTCGAGCCTGAGGCGTTACTCGCAAGTCCTGGGCATCTCGCTCTCCGACCTTTTCGCGTTCGATTCTCATGGCGAAGAACAACAGAAAAACTTCACTCTTCCTTTGCTGTCGGCCCGGGAATTAAAAGGGGCCGCCGGGCCCTTCGTGCCTGTTTACTCCCTGAAGGCTGCGGCCGGATATTTCGGAAAAGGGGAAGAGGTCGAAGCCAAGGGGTGGGCGAGTCCCCAGATCAAAGGTCTGCTCAGGCCCCAGGGTCTTTTCATTGTGCAGGCACTCGGAACTTCGATGCAGCCCCTCATCAAAAACGGCGACTACTTGCTCATGCGGGCCAGTCCCACCGGTTCACGTCAGGGGAAAGTTGTTCTCGCGCAGTACGTCGGACCTGCGGATCCCGAATCCGGCGGCTCCTTCACAGTAAAAATTTACGATTCCAAAAAAATCGTCGCGAAGAACGGCCATTGGGCGCACGGCGAGATCACCTTGAAGCCGCTCAATCCCGATTTTGAACCCATCGTCTTCACGAAAGACAACATCGAGGGCGTGAGCATCGTCGCGGAATGCGTGGGCGTGATCCAGTCCGACCTCAGCGTGAGGCGCATTTAGTTAAAACTGTTCGACGCTGATGACGCCCGGGACGCCTTCGAGCTCTTTGATACAGTCAAGAAGTTCGCGACGGCTCGAAACCTGAAGATCGAAAGTACCGGTGGCCTTGCGGTCCGGATTCACTTTGATGTTGATTGACTGGATGTTGATGCCCTTGGCGCTGATGGCCTTAGTCATTTGGTTCATGAGTCCTTGGGTATCCATGACGACGATCTTGACTCGGACGTCACGTAGGACCTTGCGCTCTTTCGCGTCTGCCCACAGGACGTCGACGGCGCGGCCTTCGCCGGCATCGAGCGCCTTCGGGCACATCACGCGGTGAACGATAACGCCGCGACCGCGAGAGATGAATCCTACGATCTCGTCGCCCGGCAGGGGATTGCAGCATTTTGCGAAACGCACCAGGACGTCGTCGATGCCTTCGATGAGCACGGGGCTGCGATTGCTGCTCGGGACGCTTCGCTGCCTGACGTGAGTCGCGTCGTTGGCCATTGCGGACGCGGATGCGAGTTTTTCGAGCTCGGTTTTCTCTTCGAGCGATGCCATTTCCGCGGGAAAAAGTTTGATCATAACTTTCTCGACTGGGATCTTCCCGTAGCCGACCGCCACGACCATTTCTTCGAAGCTAGCAAAAGACTGTTGTCCTACGACTTGGTCGACTTCTTTGGCTTTCTCGAAACGGTTCAGGTTCTGGCCGATGCGCTTGAACTCGCGTTCCAGCATGTCGCGGCCGAGGCTTCGGGCCCGATCGCGCTCTTCAGTTTGAATAAACTGACGGATCTTAGATTTGGCGCGTCCTGATTTGACGATCTTTAACCAATCTTTGGACGGCTTCTGCGTGGGGGAGGTGATGATCTCGACCGTATCCCCCGAACGCAGCTTGTACTTGAGCGGTACCATGCGTCCATTGACCTTGGCTCCGATGCATTTGTTTCCGACGTCGGTGTGCACGGAATACGCGAAGTCCAAAGGAGTGGCGCCGACGGGATATTCACGGAGTTCACCTTTAGGCGTGAAGACGTAGATTTCACCCGCGAAAAGATCGAGCTTCAACGACTCGAGGAACTCCGCGGAGTTGTCCAGGGTCTCTTGGGCTTCGATCACCTGGCGGAGCCAGTGGAACTTCTCGGCGTTCTTATGGTTAAGCTTGCCCTCTTTGTAGAGCCAGTGAGCCGCGACGCCGCTATCGGCCACGCGATGCATTTCCTCGGTGCGGATCTGCACCTCCATGCGCTCGCCGTAAGGACCAATCATGGTCGTATGCAGCGACTGGTACATGTTGTTCTTCGGCATCGCGATGTAATCTTTGAAGCGGCCGGGAACCGGTTTGAAGAAGGAGTGGACGATACCGAGAACTTCGTAGCATTCCGCGATTGTCGAAGTCGTGATGCGAAATGCGACGATGTCGTGGATTTCTTCAAAGTCCAGGTTCCGCATTTCCATTTTCTTGTAAATGGAATGGAAGTGTTTCGCGCGACCGGAAACTTTTACCTTCAGGCCGTACTCGCTGATCTTCTCCGTAAGGATCTTGATCATCGTAACCGTGTACTTGTCGCGCTCTTCCTTTTTGGTGGAGATGAGTTTGGAAAGCTTCGAGTAAACCTCGGGCTTGAGATACTTCAGCGAAAGATCTTCGAGTTCGATCTTCATCCACGAAATACCAAGGCGGTTCGCCAGGGGAGCGTAGATCTCGACGGTTTCGGAAGCGATAGCCTCTTGTTTATCCGTGCGCAGGTACTGGAGCGTGCGCATGTTGTGGGTGCGGTCGGCGAGCTTCACAATGATCACGCGAAGGTCTTTCGCCATCGCAAGGATCATCTTCCGGAAGTTCTCGGCTTGTTTCTCATGCTTGGACTTGAAGCTGATCGCGGAAATTTTCGTCACGCCGTCCACGAGCTGGGCGACTTCGGCGCCGAATTCCTTTTGGACTTCTTCGAGGGTCGTCGCGGTATCTTCCACGACATCGTGGAGGATACCGGTGAGGATTGTGGGGATATCCATCTTCATAGTCGCCAGAATGTAGGACACCGCGACGGGATGGATGATGTAAGGTTCGCCCGATTTTCGAACTTGGCCCTTGTGCAGAGACACCGCGAAGTCGTGGGCCTTTTGCAGGAGACCGAAATCGGCCTCAGGGAAATAGGACGCGACTTGAGTTTTCAGATCCTCGAAAGAGGGGTGGGTGAGGTAGCGGGATTTTTCCTTGGCAACTTCAGGCGGAGCGTCTTTGGGAGCCGGGGG
>JBDSDI010000277.1:0-4031 GCA_039920645.1 Bdellovibrionota bacterium
CGATGACGGAGCCGCTGCCGAAGGTCTCGTTAAAGCTCGCGCTCACGAGGGAAAGCGCGCGTGCGGTTTCTTCGATCACTTTGAGGCTGCGGTGAGCTTGGATCTCGGACCAAGGGCGTCCGGTATGAATTGCGGAGTTGCGACAGGCCTGCAGTTCGCAAAGCGAACGTACGATTTCGATGCTTGCGGAATTTTCTTCCGTGCGGATGAGAAGATAGGCTGCAAAATCGAGGAAGTTCGGAGTGAAGCGAGAGGCTTCTCCCGTGTTGGAAATAAATCGAAGTGTCGCTACGAGCTGCGATTTCTTGAGCTGGGGTCCGACGAGTGCCGTTAGGCGATCAAGGGTTTCGGAAGACGACGCAGATTCGAGAGTCATCGATACCAGACTCATGACTTCATTCCATTCGGGAACGACAGCTGAAGACCAGAACGTGTAGAGAGCGGCGTCGAGGGCGGTGAATCCTAAGAGGCAACGGTGGCGAAGATGTTCGATCTCGGGAATTTCATCTTTGGCGATCGCGCTCGATTTGAAGAGCTGCCAAAAGACGGACGCGGTGATTTGAGTTTTCATGAGTCTATCCTTTTACGTTGCGATGCGGTGGCCCATCCTTCGGAACGCAACGACTTCACCCATTCGCAGAAATCTTCCCGAAACTTCGAATCTGAAGCCAGGCGCAGGAAAATTTTCTTCTTCGTATCGCCATCCAAGGTGTCCCGAAGCCAAGACTCCATAACACTGTCCCAGCTCGGGTCGCTAAAGGGCAGGTTCATCACGAAGCCCTCTTCCATGGCGCAGGTTCTTTGATGTAAGATTTTGCGTCGCGGATCCGTTCGCTCAGTACGTGGATTTCGACGTCCAGAAGAGCGGCGATCTCGTCGTCAACGAGACCTTCGAGGTGCAGTTGATAAGGCAGCCGGAGTGCTTCGGGCAACTGAGCCGTGAGTGAAGCAAAGGCATCGAGAACCGCTCCGCCGATTTGAGCGAGGGTTTGTGGATCGGGAAGTTCCATCAGACTGCGACGCGCCGAGTACGACGGTTCGCGTTCGGAAGCCGCTTTGAGACCACTTTCGCTACGAAATCTCACGAAGCAACGGCTCAGACAGACCTGAAGCGAGGACGCTCGAGTTTTGGCACCAACACGCGCTTCGACGGAGCCCCATTCGTTGTTCTTCAGCATCCAATGCAAAAACTTCAGCGCGAGGGTGCGAATTTCCTGACTGTCTGTTTGTAGGCCCCATCTCGAATGGCTGTTAAAATGAAGAGACTGAACGAGCGGATTAAGGAGTTCCTTGAGCAATGAATAACTGGCCTCGGGCTGCCATTTTTTGGCTTTTATCGAAGAAAGAAGCGCGCGCTCTTCTTTCCTGCCAAACAACTCCCCCCAGGGACTACTCACGCGTTTCATTTCTTACCTATCGACACTCTGCGTTATTTCTCAAGTCCTTCACTAAGATTTCACTGACACTTCTTTTAGTTTCAAATAGTTATGCCGACTCTTCGTTGGAGATGGTGTCCAACGTTTACCGCTTAAAGGGTCCCCTTGAAGGGCCCTTAAATATACGAACTGAAAAGAACGCAAAAGGTTCCGGGGAATGCAAAGGCAAAAACGTCGCTGATTTGATCCTCAGTTTTGCGGATCCGCAGAAAGCCGAGTCGTGGATCAATCTGGAAAAATTCAGCTCGCAAGGTCCATGTGAAATCGCGGCCTATCCTTCGAATGACGGTTTCGAGCTTCGTCTTTCGTATCCCGTGCGTGCGGGAGAAGAATTGCAAACGCTTTCGTACGGCACGCAAACAAATTGGATCATCGACCATTGGGTCGTCGAAGGAAAAAAAGTCGCATCGAGTACATCCGCTAAATCGAAGAAGTCGACCAAACTTTTTGCGACGTCGAAAGAAAAAATCTCCAACAAGGGGCTGACACCGCTCGTAAATTTCTCGGATAAGGTTCTCGATCTTTATCAAGATCAAGAAGAGTGGACAAAAATCCTCGGCCACATGGGTCAGACCTATTCCTTCGAATCGCCCGAACTCGAACGATTCCGTACCGCCGTAAGCGAACGCGACTCGTCTTTCGAGAAAAAATCACGATCTGCGCGTCCCCTTTATCCGCCACTTCTTTCTCTCCCGATGCTCGACGCAGAATTGAGTTTTTCCGAACAACCGTTTGAGCTCCCGCGTTTTGAAAAAAAAGATCTCGACAAGCCTAACGATCCGAAGGCCGACGTTGCGCTCGAAGGTCTTAATTACTTGCGAAAACTTTTCGAAGAAAAAGATTGGCTCAAGGCGCGCGAGAGTATTGCCGTTCTCGAAAAAGGAAACGTCAAGAGTCTCGTGCCCACCGAATCTGCACGGTGGTGGGCGCTAAAAGGCCTTGTCTATCGCAGATTGTCGGAGACGCTCAACAATGCGGATCTTCAGCGACAAGGTCTCGAGATTTGGCGCGAAGGGCTGCGCAAAGTCGCAGGGCGCGGTCCGTCCGATCAAGCGGGTTCCGATTACATGATGCTCGAATCGCTGCGCAATCTTTTCAAGGACAAGCAGTATTATGCTGCCGCGGCGATGCTTGCGTGGTCGCAACGCTTTCGTTGGAGTCCGGAAACCGAAGAACGGCTTTCCTTTTTGAAGGCCGAAGCTCACTATCGTCTCGGACTTCTCGAAGAAGCCCACGATCTTTTCGAAGGTTTCGTTCAAGCGCGAAAAGACTTTCCGCCCAGCGCCGCCTTCGATCGACGCTTGCTTCCGCTCTCGGCATTCCGCCTGGGAGACACTCAGCTGAGACTTAACCGATATAAGGAAGCCATTGCGGATTACTCGCGCATGTTTTCTGCGATTCCAACTCAGCAAAAGATCTCATTTGAGGGCAACTGGTTCCCTTCCGAGATCAACCGCTATCCGCAGGTCTTCTTCCATCGTGCCGAAGCCGAGCTGCGCACAGGCAATGTCGCCGCCGCACTGAGCGATCTACGGGCTTTCGTGAACTTCGCGTCGGATCACCCGAATCTCGGATTGATTCTCTACCGCATCGGCGATCTCTTGGAGCTTGCCGGTGCGCCAGAAGAAAAGGTCGACGGGGCGTGGCGCGAGTGTGTCTTCAGAACGGGCGAGAGCATTGGCGGAAAACTGTGTAAAGCACGCCAAGCGCGCCGCGCGATCAAAGTCGACAATCGAAAAGAGTGGCCCCGGCAGGTCGCCGATATCGAAGACGTACTTCTCACTAAAAATCTTTCAGTGTTCGAACCTGCTTTCGAAAATGATTTGAAGATCTACGTCCGGGTATTGTTGGCCGACGCTTTCCTTAAGGCGAAAGATCCTTTTCAATCGTATCAACAGTTCGATCGCACGCGGGCGCTTGAAGGATCCGCAGATTTGCGCGCATGGCTTCAGCAATATCGCTTGTCAGCTCTTGCGGGTTATCTCGACAACAAAATCGAAGCCGGAAAATCCTCCGAAGTCATGGGCCTGCTCGACAAGGCGAAAACGGTTCCGGGACTCGACGAATCCCGTCCCGAAATTATTTGGCCTCTCGCGAAGGCCTATTCGGAATTGGGGCTTTGGCAGCAGTCGCTCGATTACTGCCAAAAAGGAGTCGAGGCGGATGCCGAGAATCGACCCTACTCGGATCGTCCCTATTTACCCTCGACCGAAGAATGGAAAAAGCTTCGATCCGTTAACGAGCTGAAGCTTTTGCTTGCGACCGACGTCGAGGCTGATCTCGTCGAGAAACATCTTAATGAAATCAAAAACGACTCGAAGGATCCGGAACTTCTTCGGATGTGGAAAGATTTCTACAAGATCGTAAAAAAACCTCAGAAGGAAGCTGAAACTCTCGCGCTACTTAAAAAAATATCCGCCCTTGGCCGCGAAGAATGGAAGCGATATCTTGAAGTTCTCGAGGAAACCAAGAACGAGCGCGCGTTACGCTCGGAGCTCGAGTCCTACGTAGGACCCTGGCTGGCCGCACCCGCCGGAAAGAATGCCAGCGACATGCCCGCTCCCGAAACATACTTCATGCTTTTTGAATCTCGAG
>JBDSDI010000278.1:0-3150 GCA_039920645.1 Bdellovibrionota bacterium
GATGGTGTTCTCGAGTTCGCGGACGTTTCCAGGCCATGAGTACTCGTGGAAGGCTTGAAAGACGCGCGGGCTGACGGTCTCGATGTCGCGGTTATGCAGTAAGGAGAATTTCTTCAGGAAGTGACCCACGAGAAGGGGGAAATCTTCGGGACGCTGTCTCAGCGAAGGAATCTCGAGCGGGACGACGTTCAAGCGGAAGAAGAGGTCCTCGCGGAATCTTTTTTGCTTCACGAGAGTGGGCAAGTGTTGGTGGGTCGCCGCAACGATGCGGACGTCGATGGAGATTTCGTCGTTGGAACCGACGGGACGAATTTTGGATTCCTGGAGAACGCGCAGGAGCTTCGCTTGAAGAGGGAGCGGCATATCGCCGATTTCGTCGAGGAAGATCGTTCCGCCGGTCGAGGCTTCGAAGAGGCCGACGTGGCGGGAGTCAGCGCCCGTGAAGGCGCCCTTCTTGTGCCCGAAGAGTTCGGACTCGAGAAGTTCCACGGGAATCGCGGCGCAGTTCAGGGCGCGGAAAGGTTTTCCGGCGCGAGGGCTCGAGTCGTGGATCGCGTGAGCGACAAGTTCTTTGCCCGTACCACTTTCTCCGTGAATGAGAATGCTTGCGGACGATGGGGCAACCTTGGAGATCATCGTATAGAGCTCGCGCATTGCGGGAGAGCGACCGATGATGCCGCCGAAGTCATCGTCCGCACCGGAGACGATACGGCTCGGACGGCGGGAGCTGAGTTCGCGGAGATCCTGGATTTTGAGAATGCGCAGGATGTTCTCGCGGAAGTCTCGCGGGCTAAAGGGCTTGACGATGTAGTCCGTCGCTCCCAGGCGTAGCGCGCGGATGATCGAGTCGGGATTGTTGTCAGAGGTGAGCATGACAAAAGGAATATTTGAATTGTATGCGTGGGTTCGCTGAAGCAACTCGAAGCCTTTCATGTCGGGGAGATTGATATCGCAAACCAGCAGCGAGGGCTTGAGGGTTTCTGCCTCGAGCTGATCGATGAAGGCCCTTCCGCTGCCGAAACTCTTGATAACGAGGTCGTCGCTTTCAAGCACGCGTTCAGCGAGGGTTGTGATGTTGGAGTCGTCGTCGATAATGATAATTTCTTTTGGGGGCATATAGCCTCATTTTTAACGAAGAGGTTCGTGAGGAGCAAGTCGCTCCGTCATCATCATTGACGCCTCATTCGGATGGGTAAGTCTTTAGAATCAATAGTGAAATTTGTTTTATAGGGTGTGGAGCAGGTGTGAATTTTTCACCATGCTAAACGATCTAGCGCTTTGTGAATACAAAGTCGGAGCCGGGGTACTTTGGGCCGGGGGAGCTTTCGAGATCCGGCTCCGACTTCTCTAGCGCGTAATCAGTCGACCTTACGCTTTGTTTCTTTCGCTTTTTGAGTGACTTCGTCTTTAGCGTTCTTCGCCTTGTTTTTCATCTTCTTCAGAGTGCAGTGCTTTTCCATTTTCGGATCGCAGCTTTTGTTCTGACGGTTGCGGTATTCCTGTTTGACGTCTTTTACGCCTTCTTCCATTCCGCTTTGAGCTTTCTCAACGACGGTTTCATTAGCGAAGGCCATGTTCTGACCGACAAGCATAGGAAGTGCGAAGAGCATTGATCGCGCGGTGGGGGAAAGGTAGCGCATCCAGGATTTCGTTTCGGTACTGAGTTTGATTTTTTGCATGTGCTTGAGACTCCTTTTCAGTTTCTAAAAAAGAGTAAAGCAACGAGCGTGCCAACGTTTTAGCCGGAGCTTGTGTGTTCCGAGCAACACGACAGCCTGCGTAAGTGAAGACATTGTGACTCAGATTGAGTCTTCTTGGGGACAGTTAACGAGACAATTCGTCTTTGGTGTTGGATTCGACCAGTTCGATTGCGCGAAGCACCCGTTCGACATACATGCGCAGCTCGCCGAGATCTTGGAAGCTCGGAAGGTGCATGCGTGAAAGAAATTCACTCAGCGAACTCAAGTCGGGTTCGCCGCTCGACAAAATCGTCGCCGCAACTTCGAAGTTTTTGCGGGTCTCCTCCATGAAGATGTCGATGCGTTGCTTCACTTCTTCGTGTCCAGCGCCCACAAATTGAAAGCCGAGGCCGGGAATATGTTCAGGGTCGGTCGTCGATTGGCTCACGCGTTTTATGATGGCGCTGATACTGATCGGCGCCTCGTCGGGAGACAATTGGAAAAGAACTTTGCACTGCGTTTCGCGCGGAAGAAGCTCGAGGGCGGAAATAAAAATTCCCCCCGCGGAAAGATTCACGGTGTTTCCCGTGATGACTTTCTCCTCCGTGGCGTAGACAAATTTCGTACGGAAGGGAACGCGATACGCTTTCCGGTTCTCGATCATAGAAGGTTCGAAGCAAGCTCCGCGAGCGGCGAACGTTCACCCTTCACCAGGGTGATGGTGCCGGCGATGTCTTCGCCTTTCATGCGCTCGACCACGTGAGCGAGACCATTAGAGGCCGCGTCCACGTAGGGATTGTCGATCTGATAGCAGTCACCCGTGAGAACGATCTTGGTGTTGTCGCCGGCGCGCGTGAGAATCGTTTTGATCTCGTGCGGGGTCAAGTTCTGCGCTTCATCCACGATGAGGTACTGGTTCGGGATCGAGCGACCGCGGATATAAGTCAGGGGCTCGATGTTGAGCATGCCTTGGCTGATAAGTTCTTGCACGGAGCGAGCGACGCTGCGGCGGTGGCCGCGTTCGCTGCCGCCCATCAGGAATTCGATGTTGTCGAAAACGGGCTGCATCCAGGGGTTGAGCTTTTGCTCGAGATCGCCGGGAAGGAAACCGATGTCTTTGCCCATCGGGAAGATGGGACGCGAAACGAGAAGACGCTGGTACTTGCCTTCGTCGAGCGTCTTATGAAGACCGGCGGCGAGAGCAAGCAGCGTTTTACCCGTTCCCGCTTTACCGACGAGAGAAACCAGTTGGATGTCGTCGTTCAGAAGAAGGTCGAGCGCAAAACTTTGTTCCACGTTCTTCGGGTGCAGGCCCCACATGCCTTCCGCGTTGCGGATGAGGGGAACGACGGCGCCTTGGCGGACGTCGAAGCGGCCAATTGCGGAGTGGCTGGGGTTCGTCTGGTCGCGAAGAATGATGAACTGATTCGGATAGATCTTGGGGTCGTCAATTGCGAGTCGTTTTTCTGAG
>JBDSDI010000279.1:0-4745 GCA_039920645.1 Bdellovibrionota bacterium
TAGGGCTGAGGAGTTGCAGGCCCATCAGGTCTAGAACTTCGCTGTACCACTGGTAAGCGAAGGTCGGTTCCACGAGCACTTTGATGTCGAGCGGGAAACGCTGCGAGAGCGTTTGAAGGGTATTGGCGAACTTCTGTTCCGAGAACACGAAGAGGGCCATTTGCACGCTCTTCTGAGCGCGTTGAAGGCTGCGATCAATAAGTCCGCTCGTGGAGGCATCGAAACCGAGGCCGCGAGGAGTGGGGGAGAACTGAACCGTCACCCCGGTATCTGGAGCTGCGTCGGTTCGAACTGCTCCGCGGTAGGGTTTATTTACACCAAAAAGGGACTTACCGGGTTTGACGTCGTTGGAGCCCCAAAGAATGTTGAATTCTTTTTGGTATTCACTAACCAGAACCGTATCGTCGAAGATAAGGAGGGCATTCGCATTTCCGCGTGACGTCTCCGACGTGTAGTCGCCATGAGTGTCGCTCAAGGTGAAATTCGCTGAAGTTACGAGCAAGCGGGCGCTGTCGACCACCACGAACTTATGGTGCATCAGAGGACTGCCTTTGGAATCGTCGGCAGTATCGTCGACCACGGGGATCTTTGCTGCGCGGATCATCGACATGGCGTCGCGCTGGGAGATCTCGTCATTGCTAAGGACGTGGTCGCCGTTCATGTCCACGAAGCGGATGTATTCCTGAACGCGTCTGGACGAATGATCAGTTCCTACTTCGACTTTGCCGAGATCGAGTTCGGCAATCGTGAAGTTGTAGTCGTGTTCGATGACCAGTCGCACGCGCACGCCGGCCTGCTGCTTGCGTGCGAGCGCGCGCGCGACGTTAGGAAGGCGGAACTCTTGAACCGCGATGTCGATCGTTTTGGTAGCGCCGTCGATTTCGGCAATAATGAGAGCTTCGAGGTCCGAACCTTCGCGTTGGATACCGCGGTAGGGGTCTTTATAGCTGCTCGAATCGTCGTGATTGAAGAAGGGGCCTTCAATATGACCCCGAGCTGAGGCATCGGAGATCAAACAAGCATGGAAAAGAAGAGCGGCGGCCATCGCGGCGGTACTCTTCTTTGAGACGTTCTTGGCTTGAAGCATTCTTTACCCCTCTAAGCTCCCCCGAGCTTTTGATTTCGAATAGTCCTAGGGGGGCGGGCGCACTGCTGACAAGCTTAAATATTAACGCAGGCATTCTACTAAATAAACTAATAATATCGATTATTTAGTGGGTTGTCTAAATTCCTGAGTTCAAGTTATTTGGATTTGACAGGCAAAGAGATCAGGCATTAGGAAATGCCCTGCTTATGACAATGACACGACAACTCTGGATCCTCATCTATGTCCTGCTTGTTCTCTCCGTCGTTCAAATCACGACGTCTCTTTGAAACTTAAGCCGCTTTTTTCTTGTCGTCTTTGCGATCTTCGCGGCGCTGTTCGAAACGAGCGCTAGCGTCGATAACGACGCCCTGAACGGATTCTTGGGTTTGCGTGTTCTTCTTGCGAAGCTCCTCGCTGAGGCGCTGATTTTCTTTGTGGAAATAAGCTTCTTCGACGCTGTAACCGGTTTTTTTGCGACCATCATGCAGACTCATGCTTTTGGACCCTCCGACGTTCTGGTTGAATCGTTTAATGAATATGCCTGATCTTGGTGCGTTGCATCAAATTAAGATCTCGAATTGAGGGTCATTTGGATGCCTTGTTAAGATCTTGTTCTGGACTGCCGATAGCGCTTCGTGAGGGATAAATTTTTCATGAGTTTTAAAGGCATTCTCCCGCCTCTTTGCCTGTCGGCTCTGCTGGGACTCGCCGCTTGTGCGAGTTCTATTGAAGTGACTTCGAATCCGGCCGGCGCCGATGTCATTGCTAAACCGCTCGGCAGTGGTGCAGAGAAAAAACTTGGACAGACTCCCCTGACACTCAACACTGCGGATCTCGAAGGAGTTCCTACGGGCAGCGGTCCTCTGCTCCTTAAAATCACAAAAGACGGCTACAAGCCGATGGATCTTCTTGTCACCGAAATGGGGTCCGGGACGCTTAAGGTCAGTGCCGAACTTGAGCCAGGACCCGGTTTTGAAAATCCTTCGCAGCTCAACGCTCATCTTGAAGCGATTTTCACCGCTCAGCAGTTCATCAAGATGAGAAAATACGACGAAGCCCAAAAACTTCTCGAAGCGATCCGCGCCAAAGTACCCACTCTCGCCGTGGTTCATGAACTTCTCGGAGGGGTGTACTTCCTCAAAGGCGATAAAGTTCAGGCGCTCGACGCCTTCAAGAGAGCGCTCGCGCTCAATCCCAACAGCGTAGACGCTCTGAACATGAGCGATGAAATTAGCCGGAGTACGGCATCCGTTGGCGCGACTTCCGCCGCAGGAGCTGCAACAACTGCAGCACCAGCCGCTGCCGCTCCCACGGGAGGTGCACAATGAGTCCTAAGAAAATTTCTGCCCATCGTTCCAAGTTGAGTTTCCTCTTCGCGGCTCTTTTTGCCGTCACGTCGTTCGCGAGTTTCGCGGCCGATTCCGAGCAGGGATCCGTCGAGTGGCAACGTCTCAAACTCGAACGTGAACTTGAAGCTAAACTCAGGGATTCTCTCTCGCCCGTCCTTCTTCAGAACCAATATCTCGTCAGCGTTCAAATCGCACTCTCCGAAGTCGATGCGTCCGCGAGCAAAGATGCTGCGACACCTGCCGATGCGTCCGCTGCCGCAAATTCCGCTGCTGCAATGAAGTCCGATCTTCCTCTTTCCAAACTCGGATTCTGGGAACCTCTCTTGAAAGATCTCGAAAATAACGGTGGCGCCAAATCTGCGAGTGCAGGTTCTGGCTGGGCCGACGTCTTCGGACGTATTTCCCAAGTGGATGTCAAAGTCATCTTGGATACGAAAGTCCCGGAAGCCAAAAAGACCCTCGTTTCCGATATCATCAACCGCGGAGTTACGGGCCTTTCGCGCGTGAAGCCCGTCGTCGATGTTTCTTCGGGCGATTTGAGTACACCCGCGCGCGAAGTCGCACGCTCGACCTCCGACTGGATCCTCGAATTCAAAAACGGCATCAGTCTTCTCTTTGCTGTCTTTACGGGCGTCTTGCTTTTCGCATTGCTTGGGTTTTTCATCGCCAAGGATTTCTCTTCGATTTTCCGTAAGGGTATCGAGAGCGTCGACGGCTACATTAATTTCCAAAAAGAAAACGCGTCCAAGTCCGGATCGAATTCGGATGACGTTGGCGGCGAAGAGGCTTCCGTGGGCACTCATGCGGCTCGCGGCCATATCGTTCAAAGCGTTTCTCCAACAATGATGGCGGCCAGCTCCGACGGTCACCAGGATCCGTCCAAGGATGGCTTCCACAAGTTCCACGAGCTCTACGAGAAAGCGCCCGAAATCGCGCGCGGTCTCGTCAAGAAATGGATTAACGCGCGCGGCGCCAACGACGCGAAAGCGCTCTTCGTGCTGGGGCAACGCGCCTCCGTAGACGATCTCAACGATCTCTTTGGATCGTTACCGCTCGAACTCAAGCAAACGTGCCGCAAGCTCATCTCGTCGCCTTTCGGTGCGGATGCGTTCGCGGAAGGACTCGATTACATGCGTCGTCAGGTGATGGAGCAGTACGTTAGTGCGCGTCCGTCGCTCCCCGAATCGACGCTAGCCGTGATCGATTCCGTAACCGAAAAAGAATTCCTCGAGATCGCACAAGGAAATGCGGAGATGGGCGCGATGCTTCTGTCTGCGCTGCCAACGGCGAAAGTCGCCGGCATTCTGAATACGATGCCTACGGAACTCTTCTCGACGCTTTCCGACAAGACCGGAAATATCTTCGAGAAGAATCTCGCCTCCGAGTCGTCGAACATCGAAGCTACGATCCGTTCCGTGCGCGAACGTCAGGTGAAACGCTCGGCCTTCCTCGAGAAGTCCGCAGAGCTTATCCCATCGGCGAGTCCTGATAAGGAAGTCATCCTTTACAAAATGCTCATCCAAGCGGGCGATCTCGACATGGTTCGCGATACAGCTCTGAAGAGTCTGCCGAGTTCGCTCGTGACTCAGGTTCCCGTCGATGTGGTGCAACGTATCCTCACGCGTATGACCGGAACCGATCGCGCCGAACTCATCGTATCGCAACCCACGGAGCGATCGACGTTCTTGCTAAACTGCCTCGGGCAATCGGGCGATAAACTGCGCGATCTCGTCGATACCGAAGTTCAAGACGTTCAAGGCGACACCAACCGCGTCGAAGCGCTCCGCGAGGACGCCGAGACCCTGTGGTCGAACCTGGTGCTCACGCTTCGTCAGATGCAGCGCCAGAACCCCGTCTTCGCCCGCTCGCTGAAACCCATCGTCAATCGCTGGGTGAAAGAACTGGCTGAAAGCGGAAGCAAGTCGGGCCTCAGCGAAGCGGCTTAAGGGTTTTGAAATATGAAACCTTCGAGGAAGCTGTCCACGACCGTTATCGCTCTTGCGGCACTCGTGAGTGTGTCGGGATTCGCGATGGGACCCTCCACGGTGAGTGTTCGTTCCGGGATGCTGATGGGCAGCGTTAGCGGCGGCGAAGGCCTTCAAGGTTCACTCACCACGATTCCGTATCTCGACGGCGAATTCAACATCTTCCTGACGAGCCGTTCGACGCTTTTATTTCGTTCCATTATCGCGCTCGACATGGCGACCGCGAACTTGAACTACGCATATTTCGGAAGTGGCCAGCGTTATTATATTGGGTCGTCAGGACTCGGCTTCACACGCACTGAAGGCGGATACACGGTTAAGAAA
>JBDSDI010000280.1:0-3324 GCA_039920645.1 Bdellovibrionota bacterium
CCGACCACAGCTCTTCGTGCGTCTTGGTCATTTCGCTACAGAGATGCATGCGCGTCTCGCCCAAGCCCGCTTCGTTCATCGACTCGAGCGTCTCGACGATCTGATGGCGCGTCTCGAAACATGCGAGTGTTTTCGACGCGCGCAACGTCGCCGTAAATTCGCGGAAGTTCTTGCCGCGCGCCTTGGGTGCGAAGCCCCAGAATACGAAAGGAAGTCCGAAACCTCCGGTCCACTGGAGCGCGAGGATCGGTGCCGAAGGACCCGGCAAAGCTTTTAGATCCCATCCGTTCTTCATCGCATGTTCCGCAAGCGCACGACCGGGATCGTTGAGTCCCGGCGTGCCCGCATCGCTGACGAGCACAACGCTGTAAGGACCTTTGAGACGATCGGCTTCCTCCTCCAGATAACGCCAGTTGAAGTTCCACTCCTCGTCGCCAGGCAGACTCGTGACGCGTCCGTTTTCCTTGAGGCTTACGCCGAGCGCCTGAACGAGTTGGTGGAGCTTACGCGTATCTTCGCAAAAAATCCGGTCCGCTTCGGCGAGCGCGCGTTTGCCGCGAAGGCTGAGATCTTCGGGATTTCCCAAAGGCAATGCGAGCAAAGTGACGACGAGTTTGCCTTTGGACATCGGACCCTGATTATTATCGATTTTTGCCAGAGCGGGAACCCATCCCTCCGATTCAAGGTATAAAGAAATTAAGACGGATTTTTGGCGACACGATTGGCCGAAACTTCGGCAGAATGAAGAATGATGAAAACGCAGATCAAAGTTCAAGACGATTGTACTCACATCGAACTCAGCGGTTACATCGACTTCGAGGCCATGAGGCCTCTCGCTCAAAACATCGAGCAAATCTATAAACAGAACTCGGGTGCCCGCGTCGTGATCAATCTGCGCGGCCTCAGTTTCGTCGGGAGCTCCGGTATTTCCTCCTTCGTGAAGACCCTGAAAGTCTTTAACCGCCTCTCGGTAAAACCGAGCTACTGCGGTCTGAAGAGCGAGTTTCAGAGAATGTTCCGCCTCTTCGAAGATACAGACGTTTTCGACATCTGCGAAAACGAAGATGTCGCTCGCCAGACGACCCGCATGAGATTTGCCGACTGGCAGGTCAAAGCGAGCGATACCGGCGCCCTCGATTAAGCGCTGCGACATTTTGTCTCGGGGGCAGATTGCCTCCATTTTTAATGTTAGATCATTTTAAAAATCGGGTTTTGAGACGGCATGCCGTTTGCAAACCCGGGTTGCAAGATGCGCCGTTTAAAGACATTTCTTCTTTTCGTCACCCTGCTCTCTCCCCTCGTCGTTCGAGCGTGGGTTCCCAGCGGCTCGGCCAATATTCTCGCCAAGCCCGAGTGTCACGACGAAGTACTGTCGAAGCAGATTTTCACCTACCTTTCACACAGAAGCAGCGGAGAAAAGTGGCAGAAACAGGAATGGGGCACGATCGAAAAAATGATCCAGAGTTTCATGGATCGCTGTGCGGGCGAACTCTACAAAGGGAGCTTTTCGCCGCTGGTCGATTATATCAAGATGGAGTCGATCGAGTACGCCTACAAACAACACCGCGATATCCGCGAGGTCTCTTTTCAGTTTCCTGGAGACGGCTACATTACGCGCGGTATCCTCGCGCTTAAAAAATCAAAGACCCCTCGTCCGCTCATCATTTTCAAGTGCGGTCTGAGCTGCGACATGGGCGACACGGCAATGCTCTACACTCTCATGGTCTTCTTCGATATGGGTCCCTTCAACGTCCTGATGCTGCCGAGCAATACGGGTACGAGCTTCGTTAAAGAGAACCATGTCTTCGCCGTAGGCGGAGTCGCCGAAGGCCTCCAGGTCACCAAAATCGCTCAGTACATCACTTCCGGACACTGGAAGTACTCGGACCGCGTTTCGCGGATCCATCTTTTTGGCATGAGCCTTGGCGGCCACGCCGCTCTCTACGCTTCTCTCTATGCCGACTACATCCAGGGCGACACGAATCTCTTCTCGTCGGTCTTCGTGGGATGTCCCGTGGTCGACTTCAAGTCCTCCCTCGATCAAGTCACTTCGGACACCTGGTTCTACAAACTGCTTCGCCGTACGGTCTTCGGCAACATCACCGATCTCATGCGCATGGTCCCCTGGTTCGACCGCTACTATCACGACGATCCTCGATTCAATCCAAATCAGGGAAAGCTTCGCGAAATGCTCCTAGGTGGTGCCTTCGATTATTACAACACGCGCACGGCGAAAGCGTCGTGGGCGAATGCGCCTCTGGCTAACGTGCGCTTCGGAAAGGAAGATAACTTCTGGAAGTGGATGGATTACTCGAGCCAACCGCTTCCGCTTATGAAAACTCCCGTCTACGTATGGGCTCCCGAGAATGACGACGTCGTACTCTTCAAAAGCAACTCCCGCAAACTCTTCGAGTCCGACGCCCGACTTAACGAACGTCATATCTACAAGCTCAGCACCCCCCGAGGCGGACATTGTGCGTTTCCTTCTGTTTATGGATGGGCAACGGCCGCAACGGTCATGAACTCGTTCTTTATCGCTCGCAGTCCCGAGCTCCTCAAGGAGGTGCAGCAGCGGAAAATCGTACTGAATCCTAAGTTCGTTAATCGTATTCGTATCTCCGGTAACCAAATCCGTACGCGCCTCACTTGGGAAGCCGCGGTCGACAAGGACTACATCACGCTAACCAACGACTACGCGGTGCCCACCTGCAACGCGAACCCCAAGGTCTCCCAACCCTGCGTCGGCAGAACGCAGGTGCGCATTCGCTTCGACGAACTGAAGATTTCGAAAGACATGATTCCCGAGACTAAAGCCGAAGCCCAAGGACTCACGCGCACGCTCAACTCTCGCATTCGCTTCATCGATGCGAGTGGAAAACCCATACCGCGTTCAGGAACTCCCGCGGCGATTCTTTTCACCGACTACGGAAAGCTTGACGATTTGAACTAGGTAATTTCGCCGCGCGCGAATCGTTCGCGAATTTCGCGCAACATGGCGCGGGCGCTTGAGCGCGAGAAGCCCGCGCTTTCTGTGGAGTTGAGCGAGATGGAGGTGAGATGCGGGAGCCCCTACCACGAATGACGTGGACAATAACAGAAACCCTCTGAGATTAATGCGAGCGCGGGCTGATATGATGCCTGACTGTGCCGCCTCAGTAGGACGAGCAGCGGCAGCCTATTCCAATCGCGACGGACTTCACCGCAAACACCTCGAGTGGCGTCAGGAGATCCCAACACGGCTCGACCGAGCACTTCCAAAAAGCTTTTTGAGGAGACCCGATGACACTTGGGGGTGGAGCTGCGATGCGCCGGCAACGTCGAAGT
>JBDSDI010000281.1:0-6417 GCA_039920645.1 Bdellovibrionota bacterium
CGTCGGGTGGCGCGTCTACCTTGCACAGCAAGCGCACCATGTCGGCGCGGTGATGAAGTCGCTCGTCTGGGATCGCTCCCGCTTCTTACCCAAGATTAAACTCGAGCGCGACTTGCGCCCCGGAGATCTCATGAACATCGCGACCGGTGACGTGAATTCGGCGCGTTTCCCGTACAGCTTTACGCTCGTCATGGTCGCCGACATGATCTGGCTTTTCGCGCTCACGCTCACCGCGATGTTCTTCATCAGCGCGAAGCTCACGCTCTGGACGCTGATCCTGCTTCCCGCCCTCCCCTTCGTGCTCCATAAGCTCTCGGTCCTCGAAGGCAAGCAGCACGATAGCGCGCAAGAATCTTTGTCGGATCTCTCGGATCTTTCCGCTCAAGCCGTTTCGACGGTGCGCTTACAGCGCCTCACGCAGACCTCCGCTTATTGGAAGGCCCGCCTCTTCAAGTCTTCGCACGAGTACATGATGAAGCGCCAGAGCGTGATCTTTACGGGTTTGCGCTTCATTCCCATCACGGGACTGACGCCGATCCTCAGCTACATCGTATTGCTCGTGATCGGCATCAAAGAGGTTCTTTCGGGACATCTCACCGTCGGAAGTTTCGTAGCGATGCAGTCATATATCTTCCTCATTCAAGTACCCCTCATCGAACTCGGCGAAACCGTAGCCGAATGGCAACGTGGTTTCACGAGCCTGAGGCGTATTGCGAAGATCTACCAGGAACCCGAGGCCCCTCGCCTGCGCAGCGGCGGTCTGCCGGTGACGAGCTCCGAAGGCCCTATCCTCGAGGTGAAAAACCTCGGCTACTCGCTTTCGGAATCGAAAATCAAGATCATCGACAAGCTTTCTTTGAAACTCGCGCCCCATGAGCGCCTCGGTATCCTCGGACCCGTAGGCAGCGGCAAAAGCACGCTTATCAGTATTCTTGCGGGCTTTGAGAATGACTTCGAAGGACAAGTGCTCCTGCATGGCCAAGAGATCCGTTTGCTCGAGCATGCGGGACTGCGCAAACGTATCGGCATTGTTCCTCAAAAAGCGTTTCTCTTCGCGGACACGATCCGCAACAACATCAATCTCGACATGTCACTGTCGGATGATGAGATCTGGCACTTCCTGAAACTTTCTGCCGTCGACGAAGACGTGCGCTCGTTTACCCACGGTCTCGACACGCGTATCGGCGAATGGGGCGTGACACTTTCCGGCGGGCAAAAACAGCGCCTCACGCTTGCACGCGCACTAGCCCGTAAACCGGAGATCCTTCTTTTAGACGACTGCCTCAGCGCGATCGACACCGTCACCGAGGAACGCATTCTGCAGGCGCTCGACCGCGAACTCGCGGACACGACGCTCATTTGGGTCGCCCACCGTCGCTCGACACTGAAATACTGCGACCAGATTCTGGAGATGAAACGTGACGCCCGCTAAGCAGCGCCCCTTCGACGAAGAACTCGTACGCCTGCGGGACATGCGCGCGATGATGTATCTTTTGCGTTTCGCAAAAGAGAGCCGCGGACTTTTCACGATCGCGCTGCTTTTCCTGACGCTCTCTTCGATTGCGGGCGTGTTATCCGCACGGACGCTCGGAAGCCTGGCCCAAGACGGACTGATCAAAGGACAACTCCGCCAGAGCGTCTTGTTCGGAACGGCAATCATCTTCCTCGAAGTCGCGAGTATCGTCTTCACCTACTACGGACGCCGTATTCTCTCTCAGGCGTCGCTGGCAAGCGTGCTCCGCGTGCGCGCCGCGCTCTTCGAGCATCTCGAAGCGCTGCCAATGAAATTTTTCGACACCCAGCCGCAGGGCCGTATCGTCACCCGCGTCACGCACGACGTGGAAACGATGGAAAGCTTCTTCAGTCAGACGCTCGCGAGACTTTTGAATGCGATCATCAGTCTCGTGGTGGTGCTCACTGCGATGCTGCTGCTCGATATCAAAGTCGGGCTCGCGTTGGCCGCCGCGATGATTCCCGCGCTCATCGTTACGTGGTCGGTAAGAAATCCCGTTCGTCACTGGAACCGCGAATTCGCGATCCGCAACTCCGCCATCAATGCCAAACTCAGCGAGTTCCTCAATGGCCTACCCGTCATTCGCGCGCTGGGTATTGAGGACTGGTCCAAGAAAGATTTCGATCTAACGATCGAACATCACCTCGAGAGCGCCGTGCGCATCAACCGCCTCAACTCCTGGTCGCGTCCGCTCATCATGTTCCTCACTTCGCTGCCGCTCGCACTCTTCATCGGCTTCGGTGGCTACGGAGTCATCGGCGGGACGCTTTCGCTCGCGGTCTACATCAGCTTCATTCGCCTGAGCGAGCGCTTCCTGCAACCCATGAACGTTATCTCGCAGGAGATTCATGTCGTACAAACCGCGCTCGCCAATACGGAACGCGTCGCGAGCTTCCTTATGAACGCGACCGAAAAAGACGAGCTCGGTACCGAGGACACGCTGCAACCCGATACGCTCCGAGGAGAAATCGAGTTCAAGCACGTGCACATGAGTTACGACTCAACGAAGTTCGTGTTGAAAGACGTGAGCTTTACGATCAAAGCCGGAGAAAAGATCGGGCTTGCGGGTCGTACCGGCAGCGGAAAGACGAGTACGCTGGCACTTTTATCGCGTCTCTACGAATTCCAAGACGGCGAACTGCGTGTCGATGGCATGGACATTCGCAAAATACACCGCGAACGTTTACGCCGCGCGATTGGTGTCGTGAATCAGGAGGCCATCGTTTTTGAGGCGAGTCTTAGGGAGAACCTTCTCGCTGGATCCGAGCTTCCCGAAGCCGAGGTCCTGGAGGCCTGCCGCACCACCGGTTTTGCGCGCGTGATGCAGGCCAATGCGCTCACGCTCGACTCCATTATCTACGACCAAGGCGCGAACCTGAGCGCCGGCGAGAGACAACTGCTCTCGCTCACGCGCATCTTGATCAAAGATCCGTCGATTCTGATCCTCGACGAGGCAACCGCCAATATCGACCCCGACTACGAGCGTCTCGTCCACGAAGCCGTAGAGAAAGTCATGTTAGGGCGCACCTGTTTCATTATCGCCCACCGCCTGGACACGCTCAAAGCCTGCAATCGCCTGCTCGTGTTCCGCGACGGACAGCTCGTCGAGGATGGTGCCCTGGACGTCCTGCTGGCGAATCCGAACTCGTATTACAAGCAGCTCTACGACAATTCCAAGAAACAAGAGGAACCCGTTCTCTCGTCATGAAGAACTATCTGACGCCCGAGGGTTACAAGCGCCTGCGCGAAGAAATGCAGCGGCTCTTGAACGTTGATCGTGCGGAGACGGTGCGCGCCGTTTCGGATGCAGCCGCCATGGGCGATCGCTCGGAGAACGCCGAATACATCTACGGAAAGAAGAAACTGCGCGAGATCGATCGGCGCATCCGCTTTCTGACCAAGCGTCTCGAAGACGTAGAAATCGTCGATCCGACGAAAGTCGATATTTCCAAAGTTTCCTTCGGAACCTGGGTGAAGATCGTCGACGAAGACGGCCATGAGCAGTCCTACCAAATCGTCGGCGAAGACGAGATCGATCCCTCACAAGGACGCATCACATTTTCATCTCCGATCGGGCGTGCGCTCCTGGGCAAAAAAACGGGCGACGTCTTCGAAGTGCATCGACCTAAGGGACGCGTCGAAATCGAAATTGTTTCGATCTCGATCAAGCGTTAGTGCTTATTTTCTTGCGTGAGCTTAGTTCTCTTGGCCGTATTCCATGTACAGGGGTGACTGGAAGGCGCGGCCCACGAGTCGCATCGACTGACGGAAGAGCTCGAGTTCGGATTGAAGACCCGCGCTGCGTTCTTCTCCACAGGTACCGATGCGCTCCTCGACACCCGTGACGGGATCGAGCTGAAGTTTTTCGAAGCATGTATACACGGGTTTCCCGGCCGTATTGAGTGTCGTCTCGGACTTCACGAAGCGGGCCAGCACGAGCGAGAGCGCAAGGCGGAAATCATCGACTTGTTTGCGAACACTGTCGGGACCGCTCTCGGTGAGTAAAACAAGCGTGTCGCGACCGCCGAAAAGACCGTGCACGAAATTGTCGAAGTCTTTTTGCATGCGCTTGGATTCCGCTGAGTCGGGATTCTTACGGATCTCTTCGCGTATCGAACGCTCGGTCTGACTGAGCCAGACGGCCATCTTGTCCAAGGTTTCGTGAAGCTTAAAGATTACGTCCGTAAGAAGCAGAACGGAATGGATATCAGTAACAACGGGCCCCTTCTCGAAACGGACGCGGGGTCGATCGGAGATCCGCACGCCGAAGACTTCGTCCTTGGGCCCAACCTCGACGCCTTTGCGGTCGACATAGACGAGATGCTTGTTGATGAGATTGTTACCCGCAAGGTTCAAGAAACCGAGACTGAGCGCGAAGGACTCGTAGGGCATCAGACCGCCCGAAGACAGGATGTCTTTAAGCTCTTTGTCTTCTCCAAAATCGGCGAGTGGATAAGAGACCAGTCCTTTATCGTCAAACCACCACTTGCTACCGGGCGCGAAGGCCATCAGGAAGTAAGAAACTCCCGAAAGGAATTCGAGCTTCTGCTCGAGATTGGCGCTCTTCACGCTTCCGGAACGCGGTCCAAAGACTGTCGCCTGTTGTTTTTTAAGTTCGAGAATGCGCGCGTCGCCCGGCTGGCAACTCTTGAGAGGCAGAGGAACGGAAGAGAGAGAGAGTTTTCCCGCGCCCGAAGTATCCGCAAGTTCAGCGTCGCGCACTTGCGTCGCGCGACCGTCGCGCGTAAAGGATCCGACACCAGGACAAGCCTTCAAACGCGTGCCCTTTTCACTCTCAAGGAAATCTTTAATATCGACGAGCGACCACCGCGAGCCTTTCGGTCCGCGAGCGAATTCGAGCGGAGGGCGATCGTAGCCTTTGACGGAAAGCATCTGCGCAAATCCACGATGAAAGATCGCGGCACCGCAGGCCTGCTCGACCGGATTGGTCGACTGCATGCCTCGGATACCGGCCGAGAGACCCCAGCGCATATCGTCGCGGAAGGACGACCAGTTGTGTTCACGGAACATGGGCAAGCGCTTGGCGAGAACTGAAAGAACTTTCTTAATTTCCTCCGCTTTTTTCTCACTTTCATGAACGGAGTCACTCGGAAGCGGATTCAAGACTTCCGCAAAAGGAGCGCCGTTCTTCACGAGAATATCGGGGAAAGTGTCTTTCAAAGCGTAAAGACTGAAATCCTTGTCGAAAGCGCCAGGCAGAGCATCGGCGATCTGCTTCTGAACGATCTCATTGCGTTTTTTATAAGGATTAATCACACCAATAGTCATCGCCGCGCGAGCCGCAATGAGCGGTAGAATCTTGATGGGGGATTTGAAAATTTCCTTGTCCACCAGTTCCAGGAATTGGGAGCGATCGGGAATCGAGCCGTTCTTTTTTACGAGTCCGTATTCGTAGAGAGGATTGTCATTGAGTTGGATGCGTCCATAAAGATTAGCGAGATCGATCTTATCGTTCGCGGGATCGTTATTCTTCTTGTCCTGGAAGAAAGGGAAACGCGCGTCGTCGTCCCACGGACCTTTCCAACCGGAGCCTTCTTTGCGAACGCCGAAATCTTCCAGAATGCGGAAACCTTGTTCGTCCGAATGGGCTTTTGCCGCGAGAGAATCAAGCCATGTGCAGGCCGTCATGAACTTCGCGGGCGCGTAAATATCTTCCTCGAGGATCAGACCGTCGCCCTCGATCTCGGCAGGATCGAGATTCGTGGTCGGCAGCGGCTTAAAATTTTGACGGTGAGGCGCGGCAACCTCGAGCTTTTCCGAGCACGAGACGAGCACGAGCGCGACCACGAAGCCGCCGAAAAACTTAGAACAAGAGAACGACATCGACTCTCCCGTAGGGCGCATAGATCATGTTCTTTCCTTTAAGCGGCTGGTACCAGGAGAACGAGAGTTTCGCGGGAGCAACGGCCTTCTTATCCAAGAAGAGCTGAACCGACGAAATTTCCGCGGAGAACTCGACTCCATGCTCGTAGCCCGCAGTATCTGCGTTGAGTCGAGTGTAGTCGAGACCTCGTTCACCGGAATACTTATCGGAAGCTTTTACCAGAGATTGAAAACTCGTCATAAAACTGACGCCGCCCTTAAAGAAGTCGAGCATGAGACCCATGTCCGTGTTTACGGAGGCCCCCAATTGCTTATGAACGCGTTCGATCTGGTAAGGGTCGTTCAGATCGGCCAGCGGCTCGGCTGCGTCACGAGGGAGCGCGACGGTCTTGTAGCCGGGAAAGCGATAGGTACCGAATACGGCTCCGTGAAAACTCAGTCGATAGGGAATCAAGGTGAAGCTTTGGATGGCTCCGAGTTTGAGCGAAGGAACTCCTTCGCCGACGTCACGATCGAAGAGGTTGTGAATATCGGGCGTGTGATTGGCCGTGGGCATCTTC
>JBDSDI010000282.1:0-25375 GCA_039920645.1 Bdellovibrionota bacterium
CCGCCCATGAATCCTCCTCCACCGCCGATGCCGATGAATCCGCCTCCGCAACCTCCGATGCCGATGAATCCTCCGCCCATGAATCCACCTCCACCACCGATGCCGATGAATCCGCCTCCGCAACCTCCGAGGCCGATGAATCCTCCGCCTATGAATCCGCCAATGAATCCGCAGCCCATGCCGATGCCAATGCCCATGGGCCTTACCCAACCCGGACAACCGTCCCTCGTTCCGCTTCCGCCCGCTCTCGTGCTGCCTCCTCTCTTAGGTAGCGGCATTTAATGATCGCAAAATCGAGGCAAGGGTCAGGGCTCTACCTGATCTTTGCCGTCTCCGGTCTCAGCAGTCTCGTCTATGAATCGCTGTGGGTGAGACTTCTCTCGCTGGGAGTCGGTTCGACCTCGACGGCGCTGAGTTTCGTACTCGCGATTTTCTTCGCGGGTCTCGCCGGCGGCAGTCTTTGGGGAGGCAGGCGCGCGCTCAAAGACCCGAACCCTCTGCTTACCTATGCACTCCTCGAAGGCGGCATCGGCCTCTGCGCGCTTCTGCTTTACTATCCGCTCGCACATTTTCAAGGAATCCTCGCGTTGTTTCCGGAGGCAATCGCCAGCGGCAAGACGCTGAGCTTTCTAAAATTTTCGTTGGTCTTAGTCCTGCTGATCGTACCGACGCTCGCCATGGGCGCGACTTTTCCCTTGCTGACGCGCGTGCAACAACAGATTTTCGCGCGTAACTCGAGCAACGGAATCGAAAAGCTCTATGCGGTGAATACTTTCGGAGCGGCGTTCGGCGCCTTCGCCACGAGTTTTTTACTCATCCCTTTTCTTGGCGTCTTTTTGTCGAACACGCTCGCGTTTGCATTGAACGCCGCGCTGTGTGCGGCGACGCTTCTTTGGTCTCGCAGTTACCGTACTCAGGCAGCCTTGTTCGAAAACTCTTCGAATGAATCCTGCGACGAAGTTTCGCAGCCGCTAAGTCGCTGGCAAGTGGTGGTGCTTTTCTCCACCGCGGCCGTCGGCTTCACGTCCATTTCGACTCAGGTCGTTTGGAATAAATACCTGGGTATCTTCTTCGGCACCAACATCTACGGACTCGGCATTATTTTGAGCCTTTTCCTCGCCGGTATCGCCATCGGATCTCTTGCACTGAACGTGGTGCTTCGTCATCTCAAGGCTGATCCCAAAAAACTTCTCGTCGCACTCTTAGGTGCCTCCCTCGTCGTGATGCTCGTCATCAGCCGACTCCTGAATCTCGCACCCGTCGCCGCCAACTATCTCGCTCATGCGTCGCATGGATATCCGACGATGCTTCAGATCAAGTCGATACTCGCGGCGTTGCTCTTTATCGGACCGACGGCGATCTTCGGTGCGCTTTTCCCCTTGAGTATTCTGGTCGCTGCACAGGGACGCCCCGAGCGCGAACTCTCGAAAATCGCCGGTGCAGCTTATGCCTTCAATACGGTCGGAGCAGTCATCGCCTCAACGCTTGCCGGCGCTTACCTCATTCCCTACTGGGGATCGGCGCACACATTGCGTCTCGGATTTTTCGTGCTCGGTCTCAGCGCGTTTGCTCTCATCGTGCTTGATCCCGCACGCTCCCGTCGCAAATCGTGGATTCCCGCCACGGGGCTCGTGCTAGGGACGCTCATAGCTCTCGTGGCCGGGAATTTGGACTTCAGGAACATCATCAAGGCCGCTTACTTTCAGAATCTGAGTGGCAAAGAGGATCTTAAAGACGTCATGAAAGTCTTCAAGCCCGATTATGAAGAGTTCAAACTCATCATCGAAGGTGAGAGCGCGGTGATTTCACTCAGTCACGACCCCTCTGACGGACCGGAGTACAAAAACTATCTGCGCTTAAAGAGCAATGGCCTTAACGAGTCCATTTATCGCACCGATCATCTTGAGGCGCTTCCCAAGTACGAAGCGCTTCTGGGTTTCCTTCCCTATCTTTTCGTGCGCGATCCCAAGACTGCTTTTGTCGTCGGCTACGGCGGCGGATGCACGGCCGATTATTTTACGCGCACGCACTTGAAACGCGTCGACGTGGTGGAACTCGAGCGCGGTGTCCTTAAAGCGGCTGATGTGATTTACAACGGATCTAATCCGATTCTCCGGCGCCCCAACTTGAATCTGCGCATCGAAGATGCGCGCTTCGTGCTTTCGGCGAGTCGTGATCGCTACGACATCATTGTGTCCCAGCCCTCGCATTCGTGGCTCAGCGGAGTGGCGAATCTTTTTACCGAAGATTTTTTCCAGATTGTGCGCGCGCATCTCTCCGAGAAGGGTGTCTTCTCGCAATGGCTCAATCTCTACAACATCGATCAGGACACGCTCAAAAGCATTCTGCGCACGTTCTACACCGTCTTTCCTCATGGAGCTGTCTTTACCGATAAAGGCGACATGCAGATGATTATGGTGGGATCGATGAATCCACTTTTGCTGAACCTGCAGAAGCTTGAGCTCCTCACACAAAACGAAGTTCTTCGTTCGCAGCTTGAGTACGTGCCGTTCTCTACGCCTTACGACGTCCTCTCCAATTTCTCGATCGGCCGGACTCAGATTATGGAACTCGCGGGACAGGCTCCGCTCAATACCGACGACAACGCTTTTGCCGAAGTGCGGCAGAGTTCCTTCTTCTACCGTGCGGAACAGGAGTCGAGCGACGCTCAAGAGTTCCTGAGCCGCAGTTTTCGCGCGGACTTCTCCGATCTCATCAAGGTTGACGAGAAACGTGCGCCCGATTTCCGGAGCGGTCTGCTTCAAGCATACGAGAACAACGCTAAGATGGATAAGTTGCAGTTTCTACGGGCCCAGAACGGCAACGCGTCCCGCTGAAGTTTAAGTGGGCAGGGATTCGCGAATCGCACGGCGCAGATCGGCGTGGCTCATGACCTCGCCCGCCTGTAGATCCAAGGCTCTTCGCGAAGCCAGGCAGGCTTCATCGAAAACGCGTAGCGTTTCGAGGTCGCGTTGCAGGGCGGGGCGGCTGTACTCCGGAATGACATCATTCGAGAGAAGCGCCTCGACCAGATGAGGTAGAAATTTCGCATCTTGTCCATGTAGGAATGCGGAAACTAAATTTTTCCATTTCAGGCTTTGCGCGAGTTTGAGCGTGTAACGATAGGCTGGCGACGGGCGAGCAAGTTTCGCGGGAAAGGAAAAGCGCGAACCCGTTTCGCGGCTTGCGGCATAAAGTAAACGCAGCAGTGAAGCATAAGCCTGTTTTACCGAACGCCGTTGCGGATAGCAGCCGTGCAAATCGAAGCGTTCGTTCTGATCTTCTTCGGACGACGTCAAGCGGAATTCGAGTTCACCACGTTTGTTGTGACGGATACCGATGAAAAAGTACTCTTCTTCCCAAGCGTCTTCGATATTGTACCGAGGCACGATCGCGCGGATGATCTGTCTCTCGCGTTGATACGCTTTTTCTTCGGATTCGTGGACTTCCCAGGTGATGTGTTCGATGCGTTGGACGAGCTTCACGATATTGCGACCCACTTTGCCGGGCTTCGCACTGCGGTAGGAGCTTACGCGCGAGCGCAGGTCGGTCGCTTTGCCGACGTAGAGAATTTCGCCTTGGAGCGTGCGCATGAAATAGACGCCGGGACATTTCGGAATCGTAGCGAAAAAGTCCTCGCCGAGGGTCTCGGTCAAAGGATTACAAAAAATCGTCTTCTTTCTTGCCATGAGCTCTCATTACAAATGTATCCAAAGCGCACCGCGCTCTCAAGTGTCGATCAGGACATCAGTTGGATTTCGAGCGCTCCCGCGTTGCCCGAAGCCGTTCGTGGTTGGCTAAGGCAGGCGTTTGCGATCTCTATTCTTCTGTGCGCGATAGATTCCCGAGCGTCCTGAAACGTAGAAACTCGCGAAGCAGGCGACGAGCGCGTAAGGAGCGATGCTGATTCCAAATAGTTCGGCGGCCATGATCGAACACGCGAGTGGCGTATTCGATGCGCCGGCAAAGACTGCTGCGAAACCGAGGGCCGCCGCCAATCCCGTCGCCATCGGCAGGAACTGCGTGAGCGCGCTGCCGAGGGTGGAACCTACGAATACGAGCGGGACGAATTCGCCGCCTTTGAAACCAGTACCGAGCGTGATCGCGGTGAAGAGCGCTTTTTTGATCGGATCCGCAAAACTCATTGTCTCAGAGAACGACCGTTGAATGGAGTCGATGCCGAGACCCGTAAATCGGAAAGATCCCTCGAGCCAGAACAACGCGACAAGAATGCTGCCGCCGATGAAAGGTTTCAGGGGAGGGTACGAGATGTATTTTCTTTGGAGGGCTTCCACGCCGTGTGTGAGGGCCGAGAAGCCGCGCGCGCAAAGTCCGAAAAGAATTCCCGCGGCGAGAACGGACGCGCAAAGCGGCAGGGAAAACGCCTGAACCGTCACGTGCCCGAAAAGACTGTGGGGGGCTTCGAAGATTCGAGTCGTGAGATAAGCGACGAAAGATGCGACGAAACATTCAAAGGGCGCGATCAGCTGAAGGCGTCCAACGCGAATCACTTCCATGCCGAAGATCATGCCTGCCCACGGCGCCCCCACCGCCGCTCCGAATCCCGCTCCCGCTCCCGCAACGAGCAGAATCTTACGTTGTGCGGCCGAGGCCTTGAACGGGGCGGCAAGTTGATCAGCGAGCGTCGCTCCCATCTGCACCGCGGTGCCTTCGCGTCCGGCCGAGCCGCCGAAGAGATGCGTGACGAGCGTGCCCGCGAGAACCAGGGGAGCCATGCGCAGCGGAAGGACTTTTTTGGGATCGTGGATCTCTTGGAGAATGAGATTATTTCCCGCAGCGACGTCTTTGCCATAGGTAGAATAGAGCCATCCCAACGCGAGACCGCCGAGCGGAAGAAAGTAGATAAGATCCGGATGCGCGAGCCGAACGCGCGTCGCAAGATCGAGCGAATAGAGAAAGACGGTCGCTGCAATCCCGGCCAGGACTCCCACGATAACGCTCATGAGCGTCGTTTTGGCGTAAGCCGTGAATCCACTCTCTTTCATCACGCGAAATAGGTTTCGGGATCCTCGAAACACTGCTTGAACTCTTTACTCATCTGAGCGGCATGTGCGCCGTCGATAAGTCGATGATCGAATGTCACGCCAATGGACATGATCCGTCGAACTTCTGGCTTGCCGTCGATTGCGACCACGCGGTCTTTGATCGCGCCGATCGTTAGTAGCAGCGGAACGCGCGTGTAGGGACAGAGCGGAGCCCAGGCGATGTCGATACCCATGCCGCCGATATTCGTGATCATGACGGATCCGAAAGGATCGCGAGGGAAACCGAGGAAGGCGAGATCAAGATTAAGGCCGTAGATCACCCAAGTGGTGAAGAGGAGGAAAGGACGCACGAGTCTCCATGGCAGCATGCGGATCATCTGCATACTTTGTTTCAGCGCCGGATCCTTGTCTTCGCGGATGTCACTGGCGCTTTTATTGAGGCGCTTGGCGATGTCGGCAACGGAATAGTTCTCGGCTTCGTGGATCGTCGTTCCGCTGAGGCTTGCACCCTTGACTTTGTCCACCCCCGAACCCGGCATGTTCACCTGGAAGAAAATCGCGACATGCTCACGCAGATAAATTCTCCCACGGCGGATCATGCCGTTGATTTCGGGGCGCGAGACCATGCAGCGTGCGATGGCTCGAGCGACAAGATGGGTGGGCGTGATTTTTACGCCGTGCTGGGCCGAATATTTTTCGGCGAAAGAGAGCGATGCGGTCATGTCGACGTCGACTTGCGCATAGACCGACGGGTCCGAGGCCGTGACCCAGGTGCCGAAGGCGACTTTACGGAAGACCGGCGGATCGTAATTTTTACGAAAAATAACTTTTCCCACGAGGTTTAGGATAGCGACATTCGTGGGGAAAGCAATTTCGTCAGAAGTCGACGCTGAGACGGCTCGTGACTTCGTATTTCTGATCGAGAAAACGAAACTCACCCGCTGCGTCGCCGTAGGGTGCGGACACTCCGACGTCGAGTCGGAGATCTTGCATCAACGTGAACGCGGCGTTTAACTTAACTAGAAAACTGCCGTCGCTGATGTTCGCGATGTTGGAGAGGCTCAGAGTGGTGTGCTCCCAATTTCCGGGCTGAGGTGCGAGTAGCATGAGTACGGCATAATCCTGGGCGAGGTGGAAGGGCACGTAGGCTTTGGCCGCGAGCGGGTAAACGTAGTCGCTTTTATTCGCGTAGCCGTCAGCGTTGCGGAAATACTCGAGACTAAAAGTGACGCTGTCGTTGTCCCGGTAAGGCATCTCGTAGCTCGCACCTGCGACGGCACCTAGCGATGCTCCCTTTTCCTTGAATGAGCCCGTGGGACCATATTTAAGCGCATTGGACTGCGTAGAATACGCAAGCTCGCCACGCAGGTCTAAGGGGCCGAGTCCCGCCGAGACGTCCGCGCCCCAGACGGCGCTCTGGCCAAAGAACTTCGAAACGGTGAATGCGAATTCCGAGGTCGCGACCGGCACCTCGACACGGGCCGAGTTTCCAATTTCGCTCAGGCGCGTCGCTCCGTCGACGGAGTTGACGACGTAGATATTCGCGTCGCCAATGGGAATGTGAGTTTTTAGAAGCGAGACGCCGGAGCGCCGGTCATCGGAGTAAAGAAGATTACGGGGAGCAACGTTCAGCACATCGGTTGGATTCCAGAACTGGCCGCTCCCCCATTTGATCTTTTGTTTTCCCACCGTAAAGAAAACTTTTTTATGAACGTTGAAAAAAAGCTTCATTTCTTCAACATCCGAGTCGTCGCTCCTCAGTCCAGGTTCGACGACACCTTTGAGTCTCACAAAGGTACGGATGTCATTGCGGAGTCGGGCGTCGAGGTAGAGCCAGAGTGTAGCGGGATTGCTGAAAGAGTCGCGCGACCCTATTCCTGTATCCGTGGCGTCGACAGCGAGGGTCCCGCCGATCTTGAGGTGATCGGTGTCGGCACCATTTTTCTCGTCATTGCTGATGCCGGAATTTTCGCCGAAACCTTTTTCAAAATCCGCGCTGCTTGCGCCTTCTAAATTTTGGGCAGTGGCGCTGAAAGAAATAAAAAAGACCGTGCTCAGGATCAGGCTTTCAAAAATCTTCATCTTATTTGCTCTTCGATTCGATCCAGGCTTTCGTGAAGATGTTCGAGTCCAGCGCCTTGAGATCGGTTTCCTTGATGAGAATTACGGTTGAGTTGCCCTTCTCGAGCTCGTCGAAAATTCGCATTTCCTCAGGAATCCAGACATCGGATTTTTTTGAGGGACTGAACTTCTTGTTCCACTTCGGGTAAAAAGTCGTGCGCATGAGTTTTCCGGAGAGAGAGGATTCTTCGCGCTTCAACAGATTCTTGGAGTCTTGGTCGATCCAGAGCGCGAGGACGGGATAGGACACATCGAATCCGGGCTTGGCTTTGAGAGTAATCTTGTACGCTTTGAAGCTCCCGATCGAGTCTTCACCCGCAAAAGTCGATTCGTATTCCTCGGCCAAGCGGGATTCATCGAAGTCCCCGCGCCGCGAGTTCGTTCCGCCGATGCGTTCACGCTCGGTTTTGCGCTCCCACTTTCCGGTCGAGGGATCGTACATCCACAGATTTTTGTCGATCTTGAGGTAACCTTTCCCGGCTTCTTCCTTGGGTTTCGTGAAAAGGATCATGAGCTTGTCGTCGGCGTCGCGGCGGTAGACGACCGCCTGGAAAACTTTGGGTTCCAGCTTCTTTTCCGTCTCTTTGACGTAACACAGCGACGTGTAGTCGCCGGAGTTGCGCTGGCGTTCATCCACAAGTTTTACCAGGCTGAGCGTTTCTGCGGGTGTGAGCGCCTGAGCGGCTTGAGTGCCGCCCGACGCTAAGAAGAAAGTTGCTATCAAAAAGAGTTTTATTTTCGTCGGGTTCGTAGTCATGGATGCTCTCCTAGTCGATGTGATTGATAGCCGTGATGGGTTTCATTTTACTCGCACGGTAGGCGGGGATAAAAGCGCCGATCATCAAAAGCAGGCACAGAATACCGAAAGTCGATACGAGATCGATAGGGCGGACGTTAAGGTAGAGCGAGTTTGACATCAGGAACATTACGAAGGCTTCGGAACTCACCGGAATATTGAGGGCATTTACGGCGAGCGCTATGAGGCTGCCGAACACGAGCCCTGCTCCCACGCTTAAGACCGAGAGCATCAGGGATTCGAGGACGAACATTTGCAGCACACCGCTGCGTTGAAGGCCGAGCGCGCGCATGGTTCCGATCTCGGAGGTTCGCTCACGAACCGACATCCAGAGATTGTTGATAAGGCCGATCACGACGATCGTCATCAGCACGAGTGTGAGGGCAAACGTGAGCGCATTCAAAATATCGAGCACCCATTTCAAGAAAGAGGTTTCGTCCTCCCAATTCGTTACGTCGAGCTTCTGGCCCGACCACGACTCGCCCGCGACGCGTTCAAATTTCATCCAGAAGGGATTGGAATCTTTGTCCATGAGGCTTAAGCCCCCGTCGGCGAGGAGCTTCCGTACGCGGTTCTCGACTTCCGGAACTTGATCGAGGGATTTCAGGTAAATCTGGAAGACACCTGTGGTATCCGGAGCCATATCGTAGACCTCACGCGCATCGGCGTGGTGGAGGAAAACTGTGAAACTGGAAATCATGCCGAGATTCTTTAGGACCGCGACGACCTTCAGATCCTTCGTGTTGTAGATATTGCGGTAAGTTGGCATGGAGATGGTGACGAAGTCGCCAACGCGTACTTTGAGCTTTTTTGCGTGCGAAGCGAAGAGGATGATGCCTCCGCGTTCTTCAAGGTCCGAGACCTTGCCTTCAGTGGCGCTTTCGCCGGTTTTTGGAACCCATCCGTCCAGGTATTCACTCTTATCGGCTAGAGCCAGATGGCCGAGCAGTTCGCGTTCTTTGGTCACATCGATGCCTGACATCGGAACCACGATCGAGTTTTGGTCGGAGATGATTTTGCCAAAAGCTCGAACTCGGTCCACGATGAGAGTGGCTTCAGGAATATTAGTTTCGAGCATTTTACGGATTTTTTCAGCATTCATTACGATCGGCGCTGAAGAAGACTGACTAATTTTAAGGAATCCGCCGACGTTGACATGACCGGTAGAGAGCGCGGTGGCGTTCTCGATCATGCGCGTCTTGATGCCAGAGGTGAGAGCAAGCATGATGACCACCATTGTGGTCACGAGCGCGATGGCGCCTCCGAGAATGAGGCTCCGCGCTCGGTGAGCGATAAGGTTTCTGAACGCGATAGTGGCGAACTGTTTCATGGCCCCGTCCTTAGTCGCTATGCTGCATGGCTTCGAGCGGCGAGATTTTCATCGCCCTCCACGCCGGATATTGAGTGGAAACGATTGAGACCAATGTCATGCACACGAAGACGATCAGAATGGGTAGGGGATTCACGTGAAGGTAGAGGCGGTCGCCGGAAAAAAAGAACGTGGAGACGTCGCCCATAGCGGGGATCCCTTTAGACCCAACCACTAAGACGATCGTGACTCCGATCACGGTCCCGATCAGGCCGAAGACGAAACTCAGAATGAAAGTTTCTCTGAGGAAAAGTTTAAGCAGGAAGCTTCGTTGTGCTCCGATAGCCCGCATCGTACCAATCTCGCGGCGCCGGTCCAGCGTGGCCATGAGCATCGAATTCATGATGATGAACGTAGCAACGCCGAAGATGACGAGGACAAAAAGGTAGAGGACGCCTCGCACGAGAACGGTCAACTGCCCGATCATGCCGGCTGAATCGCGCCAGTCTTTGGCTTGGATGCCCAGAGATTTTTCTTTGGAGACGCGTGTGATGTTTTCTAGGGTCTCCGAAAGTCGCGAGGGATCTTTGAGATGGATGGCCGCGTTGAGGAAAATTCCGTTTTCCATTTCGTCGCGCGTGTACTGCGTCGTGGTCTCGCGCCTAGCGGCATCGATGTTTCCGAAACGTCCTTGGGAAAGTTGGGTGAGCGAGAATTCTGGAGTCTCGTGCTTTGCGATATCGGGAACGGCCGGAGTGCCGAACATTGCCGACACGTCGGTCGGATCGAGGTCCTTAATTCCCATTTCATCATTGAGAGCTGCAGTTTCGGCCTTACTCGCGGAGGTCATGAAGCCAAAGAGTTTGCGAAAGGAGACCATGTCCATGATACTCACGGCTCCTGCCACCGGAGAACTCTCGAAACTCTTGAAGCGGTAGGTGCCGTAAACCTTGAGATTCACCGAAGACGAGTATCCCGACTTCGTAAATGCCGTGACCGCAAAGGTGTCGCCGATCTTCACGCGGTAGAGAAGGATATAGGGCGCGATCTCATCGTAGAAAAATTTGTAACGGAGGCCAAAGTTTTGGTCGTCCATCGCCAGGAATTCTTTGACGAGGCCCTCGATGTCGGTGGTTTGAGATTTCAGGAACTCCTGGAGTCTAGGCAGGAGGATCGCGATACGTGGCGGCTCGAGTTGGGTGTAAATCTCGGCGGCTTGATCACGGTTGGCTTTGATGCGGTCTTGAAGTTCTTTGGCCGCTTTGATGCTCATGTGATCCTGGTCGATCTTTTTCTTGATTTGATCGAGGCGGCGCGCGACACGGTGTTTGACTTGGTTTTCGTAAACGTAGTCGCTGAAGAGAAATCCACGCGCGCCTGCGGGGATCATTTCTCCCGAAGCAATTTCGAACTGCGGGAACGAGGCCTGGAACAGCTCCGGAACGGTACCGATGTAGCTGAGGTAAAGCTGGTTGTCGTCGAAGATGAGTGGGGCCATCTTGTTCGCCAAGAATTCAATGCGTTCTTCGTGGTGAGCGTCGAAATCCTTCCAGAAAGAGGGCGAAAGCGAGGTTGCGATATCGCGGGGAGCATTTTCGAAAAGTTTTTTCCCTCCATAGATCCCTCCCAAATTTGCTTCGTTATCGCGCTGACTCCGCTCGATATCTTTGATGATCGCCTGCAGATGCTGCTTCAGCGCTGCGATCCTCAAAGCGTTGGCGGCCGGAGCCTCGAAGGCGTGGCGCAACTCCTCAAGTTTGATGTCGAGGAGATTTCCCGGATTGAGCATAGCCGTATTGATGCCCATCGGAATGATGTCTTTGATGTTGGGGACCTGGGTGATGAGGGTCTCTTTGACCTTCTTAAAATCCGACACGTGACCGATATCGGGCATGTTGCCGTCCATGCTGCCGAGGACCGCGATCTGCTCCTTCGCTTCGGCTGAATAAATCTGAATATCTCCCGTGATGCTGTTCGTAAGGCTATTTTGCATGCCGCCCGAGATCGCATCGACGATGGAGTTGCCGACGATGGCCAGCGTGGTCCCAAAAACGATGATCATACCAATGACGATCGTCTTCAGCCGATGCAGAAATAGATTTCGGAGGGCGAGTTTCCAGAGAAGCATCGGCGTTCTCAGATTCCGGTTTCGCCGAGCGATTCGATGGCGCCGTCACGCAACTTGATGATGCGGCGGGCATGACGGATGACGTTGTCGTCATGGGTGGAGAAGAGAAATGTGGTCTTTTCGCTCGCGTTGATTTCTTTCATGAGATCGATAATACTTTGCCCGGTCTTGGAATCGAGATTCGCCGTGGGTTCGTCGGCGAGGACGATACGAGGTTTGGTGACAAGGGCCCGCGCGATAGCGACCCGCTGACGTTGACCACCGGACAATTCGTTCGGCCGATGTTTCATGTGATCTTGCAGACCGACCTTTTCAATAAAGTGGCTCACGCGCTCATGGCGCTCCTTTTTGGAGATGTTCTTCATGAGCAGGAGAGGAAACTCGACGTTGTCGTAGACATTCAAAACTGAGATCAAATTGAAGGACTGAAAAATAAATCCGATCTTGTTGAGACGAAGGTCGGTAAGCTCCCTCTCACTCAGTTCGGCAGTATTTTGTCCGCTGACGCGTACGCTGCCTCCGGAGGCGACATCGACGCAGCCTACGAGGTTGAGCAAAGTGGTTTTGCCGCTGCCGGAAGGACCTGCAATGACCGTAAACTCGCCGTTGTTGATTTTCAGGCTAACGTTTTTGAGCGCGGGTACGACCACCTCGCCTAAACGGTATTCCTTTACGACGTTCGAAAGCTCGATGGTGTCCATGCCGAAAATCTCCCTCCAACATGTTATGCGGAGGCCGGCCGAAAGCAACAGAGGGATCCCTTCATTTTTTGCATCTTAAGCGATTCTTGGGAGTACGATTTGCTGCGACTCGGTTAGAGTGAAGAGATGCTTCGGCATCCACTCTTTTCATTTTCTCTCCGCTTATTTTTTCTGGCGCTGGTGCTCCTGACGCCGCTCGAGCTTCGCGCCGAAAAGTTGGATTTCGAGAAATGTCTCTCGGGACTTTCGAAAGTCCTTCGGCGCACGATGAAAGGTTGGGGTGTGGGCAACGACGTCTACTTCGTAGCAGAATCGACGGCTAAGAGTCCTCCGTCTCAGGTATTCTACCTTTCGAAGGGCAAGTTCTATCGTTACAACATCGCCCCCGAGACTTACCTGGCGGCTTCCAACAAGCAGGATGCCTCAGGATCCTATTTCGTGACCTTGAGGCGACCCAGTGGCGACGGGGCTCCTCTCTTAACGGACTTTAAGCTGCAGTCGGGTGAGCGGGGTGTGAACTGGTCCGAAGGAGAAGGGCTCGAATCGAAGCTCGACTTTATGGGATTCGGCTTCGACATGCTTCGCAAACAGAAAGATCTTCCGCAGCTTCTCTCCGAGCTTGCGAGTTCCGCCGATATGGCACAATCGATAGTAGCCGAGATGCGCGAGATTTTGCCGAAGACCAGCTTCGTCGATCCTGAAGAAATTCCTGAGTCTCAGATGCTGGAACTTCTTCACAACGAAATTTCCAAAAGCATCCCTCTGCTTTCGAGTCAGATGTATGGTCCGTCACAACGCCGGGAGATTCCCGCGATGTTTGAGAATTGCCGGAAGCTTGAGACGCGTTTCTCGGATTTAGGCGTGCTCCTGGATCAAGCCCAGCGTTCTCTCGAAGCGCGTGCGGTCCCCAGGCAAGTTCCTCAACTTAAGAATATGAACGAAACCTCTGCTATTCCCTCACGGGAGCATTGATAGACTCGTCAGGTTAGATCAGATCGCTCTCGGGCAAGTGGTCGAAGAGATCGAAGATCTTTTCCCACTTTGCATTCCAAGGGGCTTCGATCTCGATGCGTTCCTCGGGATTGCGGGGATGGGAGAAACTCAGAAAATGAGCGCGTAGGCAGAGGCCGGTGGTCGCCATCTTCTCCGCGAAGAAATGGTTCTGGTGATTGTCGCCGTGGGCGACGTCTCCGATAATCGGATGAGAAATGCGGTTCATATGTCGGCGCAGTTGATGGAAGCGTCCGGTGATGGGTTGCAGTTGCACGAGTGAAAAGCGCGCGGTCGGGTGTTTTTTCCCGACAGCTTCGGGAACTTCGAGAGTCTTCAGGCGGCGTAGGTAGGTCATCGCATCCTGAGTGCCCTTCTTATCTTCGGTCTCGAGAGGAAAATCGATTTCCATATCCTCTTCAGGCCAACCGCGCACCACGGCCGTATAGACTTTTTCGAAATCGTCCGCGTCCATCTGTTTCCCGAAAAGGGAAGCCGTTTCTGAGTTCAGAGCCATGAGCAAGCACCCACTCGTGGGCACGTCGAGACGATGCACGGGGAAAACTTTCATGCCGAGCTGATCGCGCAACTGCTGCAAGACGACTTTTGAAGGGTCCACCTTGATGGTGGGATCTTCGGGATTGTGAACATGATACGTCTCGGGTTTGTCGATGACGACGAAGTCTTTATTCGCGTGCAGGATTTCGAAGGTCTTTCCCATGGCAATGGAATATCGCACCTTCTCGAAATTGAACAGCTTGGGGCTCGAAAAGGTTCATTCGTAGGTCGCGTAGGGAGCCTCACGACCGACGGCTGCAAGGCTTTCGATCATCTTCTTGTTGAAAGCGGGAATATCGGATGGTTTGCGGCTACTCACCCACGATCCGTCCACGACGACTTTTTCGTCGCGCCATTCGGCACCCGCGTTCTCGAGATCCGTGCGCAGCGACGGCCACGAGGTCAGTGCGTGACCTCGGACATAACCGGTTTCAATGAGTGTCCAAGCGGCGTGGCAGATCGCAGCGATAGGCTTGCCCGATTCGGCGAAACGCTTCACGAAGCCCACGGCTTTCTTGTCGTTGCGGATCGTGTCCGCGTTCATCACGCCCCCTGGAAGCATGACACCATCATAGGAGTCAGGATCGGCGTCGGCGAAGGTGTGCGATACGCTCACCTGCTTGCCCCACGAGGATCCCTTCCAGGCCTTGATCTTGCCCTTCTTGATCGAGACGATGTCGACCGTGGCTCCGGCCTTCTCGAGGGCTGCCCTGGGCTCCAGAAGTTCGGCTTCTTCAAAGCCGTCGGTGGCGACAATGGCGATTCTCTTTTGAAAAAGTTTTCCGTTTTTCATGGCGACTCCCTATTTTACGACGCCGCAGCCGATGCGGGGCGCGCTCTTCTTTGAAACATCGTCAGGGCCGCCATGAACGATGACGGCCCGACCGACGACCGAGTTATTGCCGCTGAGGCTGAGGCCCGAAACGATCACGCTGCCTTCGGCCTTGCCATTCTTACCGGCCTGGATCGAGGGCATGTCGCCCGCGTAACGATCGGGAAAATCGAGCGAGGTTCCGCCACCGCTGCTGAGTTTCTTATAGTGAGGACCTGCCGACGTGGCGTCGACGGAGCTGCAGTCGCCATGCTCGTGGAAATGAAAACCGTGTTTTGAATCTGGTGCAAGTCCCGAGAGTTTGTAGCTGACCTTGAGGCTATCTTTGTCCTCCTCGATCCCGATACTGCCCCGGATCGATGACCCACTTTTGGGTAGGATCTCAGCGTGGGCGGTACGCGGAGCGGAGTTCTGCTGCGCTAGCACGCTTAAACTGAGGAGAGAGCCAAAGGTGAGTGCTTTTTTAAAGAGAGTCATACACGCGAAATTGCATTTCGCATGCCATCTTTAGTTTTAAGCGTATTCGACCGGGATCAGTGGCTGAATTGCTGCGAAGGAACCGAGCGGTGGTGAACACTTGGAGAGTCTTTGCTGTTCTCAAATTCGTCGCTAATGGTGTCGCCATTTTTCTTGAAGTCGATGTCCTGCGCAAGGACCTTTTTCTTATCGGCCTTCGCCATTTTGATGATCAAATCCTGTTCGGAGCGGGGAAGCGATTCCCAGTACGATTTCACGGAAGCCTTCGGAAGCAGATTCACGCCGATGTCATCTCCGGCGACATAATCCTTTTGAACACCGATTTCAGGCGTAATGATCTGACCTTTGGCAATCTTGAAAAGTTCGCGGGCATCTTCGCGCAGGAGGCGAATGCAACCCATCGAAGCGGGCCTGCCGAGCTGCTCGTAGTGATTTTCGGTGGTGGAGTGCAGCGCGATGTCCTTATCGAGGAAAAGCGCCCAGTCCATTTCGGAATGGTAGATATCAGATTCATGGTTCTCATCGGCGCGGACGATTGTATTGTAGATTCCGTCCGGGGTTTCTTTGCCCGCCATCGCCGTGGACGTCACGAAGGTGCGAATGATCTTGCCCTTGGCGCGGACGATAACCACTTCGTCCTTCGTCTTGTTGAAACCGAGAAAACCGGTTTTCAACACGCTTTCCGGGTTCTTGATGATCGTGATCTGAAGATCCTTTTGCGAGAACTCGTTGAGCTTCTCGTTGTCGCCGGTGAGGGCCTTCGCCCCAGGGGAGACAAAAAGGATCAGGCCAAGCAAAGAGATACGCAGGAATATAGAATTGCTTCTCACAATCCCGATATTACCTTTTTGGCTTGCTGCGCTGAATTAAGATTCGGTTAGGAAAGGGAGCGGGGAGCGGACTATCGCGGAGTTCCATGCAAAGACGTGCGCTTCGGTTAGGATCGGATTCGGAAATAAGGAGTTTTTTCAATGTCGCAGTCCCTCCGCATCTTCTCCCAGACCTTGGTCCTCTGCTTAGTAGCCTCCAGTGCCCACGCCACCCTTCAAAAACAAAACGTCGAATACAAAGACGGTAAAGATACGCTCGAAGGCTATCTTGTCTATGATGATACCTTTCACGGCAATCGTCCTGCCGTCGTAATCATCCATCAATGGATGGGACTGAGCGACCATGAAAAACACAGCGCCGAAAGACTTGCCGCCAAAGGCTACATCGCTTTTGCCGCCGACATTTACGGTAAAGGGATTCGTCCTACGGCGATGAAAGAAGCTGGCGAGCTCGCAGGAAAATATAAAGGCGATCCTCAGCTTTTCCGTCGCCGTGAAAAGGCCGCGCTGGATTTCGTTTCCAAACAGAAAGACGTCGATGCGAAGCGCATCGTATTCATGGGGTATTGCTTCGGCGGTACCGGCGCTCTTGAAGCGGCCCGTGCGGGATTCCCCATCTTAGGCGCTGCCAGTTTCCACGGCGGACTCGCGACCAAAGCTCCCGCGACGGCGAAACACCTCAAAGGGAAACTTTTGGTGATGCACGGAGCACTTGATCCCAACGTCCCTACGCCTGAAGTCGAAGCCTTCATGAAAGAGATGAATGATGCTAAGGCGGATTACCAATTCATCGCTTACTCCGGTGCGGTTCACGCGTTCACCCAAAAAGAAGCAGGCAACGACAACTCCAAAGGTGCCGCTTACAACGAAGCTGCCGATCGCAGGTCGTGGAAGGCTCTCGAAAGCTTCCTCGACGAAGTCGCGCCGCTCTAAGAGCACCTTGCAAAGGGGCATTTCGCCTCTCTTTAGGGTGGAACGTCGTTTGCAATAATACCTCCGGAATCCATGGAGGGATTATGAACGACGATTTCAGCCAACTGAAAATGTATCTTACGGTGACGATGCTCACGATCATTTTGGCGATCGGTCTTGCACCGAAGGCGCACGCGGGCGATCGGAACGAAGGCGACACCTATTTTCACTGTTGGGCGGCGCTCCCCTCGGATGACCAGCCCCATGTCTGGAAATCGGATTCTGACTCGGAGCTTCCCGAACATATTCTTTCCGTGACCGGCAAAATTCACTCCACGGGAGTGGTTCAGGCGCCCGTCATCGTAGATATCGATGGCGTGCAGCTCTCCAAATTCTCGGGGTCTACGGCATCGGCGGGTGAGGGTTACGTCATGGTCGAGGGCATGGGCGAAGATCCTACGAGGCATGGTCATTTGATTTTGCGTTTCCTCGGTGAAGACAACGCATCCAACACTCTCTTCTACTCCCGCTTTACTACGAGTCGACAGTCCGACCGTGCGATTGTCGATAGCGACGACGTGAAATGTCACTTCATTCCCGTCTGGTAATCCGGTCTCGTCAATCCCTACAATCAGTGTCATGACCACAAGGCATGACACTGACTCAGGCCCAGGCGAGAAAACTTTGGATCCGTGCCCAACGTCTCGACCGAAGGGCTCCTTTCGGCAAAGGACCCGGTGCGACGCGCGCCGCGGTCGAGCATCTGGGCTACGTCCAGATCGATACGATCAGCGTCATCGAACGCTGCCATCATCACATCCTTTTCTCGCGTATCCCGAGTTACAGACGTGCGGACTTGCACCGCGCACAGAGTCTCGATCGCAGCGTCTTCGAATACTGGACACACGCGCTGGCTTACGTTCCGACGAAAGACTACCGCTTTTTCTTGCCGGCGATGAATCAGCGACGTCGCACGCCGAGCGCCTGGTTTCAGGGCGTAAAAAAAGAAGAGCTTGCTAAGGTTCTCCGCCTTATAAAAAAAAATGGCGCTATTTCCATTCGCGATATCACTGACGATATCCTTGTCGAAAAAGTACACGAATGGGCGAGTGCCAAACCCTCCAAACGCGCGCTCCAGCTGGCTTTCTATGATGGTCGTCTTACGATCTCCGAACGTGTGGGCATGCTCAAAAAATACGAACTGAGCGAGCGGCATTTCGGCTGGGATAACAAACCCAAACCGGCGAGTTCAGCAGAAGTGGATGCTTATCTGCTCGACCGCGCGCTGAGGTCCCAGGCGCTCGTGAGCCTGGATTCAATTTGTCACCTGAACGCGAAGAAGAAACCGGATGTAAAAAAAGTCATCGACGCCCGGGTTAAAGCCGGACGTCTCGTATCGGCGCGCATCGCGGGATTTGAAAAAGTCGAACATTGGCTGCGTCCCGAAGATCTCGAGAGCTTAGCTTCGGCGTCGAATTCGTCGCTTACTCATCTGCTGTCGCCTTTCGATCCTCTCGTCATTTTACGGAAGCGGCACGAGGCCTTCTTCAATTATGCGCATCTCTTCGAAGCTTACGTTCCCAAAGAGAAACGCGTTATGGGTTACTTCGCTCTACCCATTCTCTCGGGGGACCGCATTGTCGCCGCGATCGACTTGAAGACCGATCGGGCGGCGGAAAAACTTCTGATTCAGAAATGGACCTGGACTCCGAAATCAAAATCGAGCTTCGTCAAAGCTCTCGTTGAGGAAGAGTTGGACCGCTTCGAAAAATTTCAGCTCGCGCGTTGATTCTTCGGGGGCAAAATCGGTTCCCTGGTTTTCGGCACGCTCTATGCAGCTCCCTGGCGCATTAGGACCCGCAAAAAGGAGTATCCCCATGATTAACAAAAAAATGAGTCTTTCGATGTGTCTCTTCGGTCTCTCGGTCTGCGCGCAGGCTGGAACCGGTTATCTCAGCGATCGCAATGGACAAGAAATTCGCAATAGGCACGGCGAATGCTGGAGAAGCGGCGCCTGGACCGCCGGCGACCGTGTCGACGCTTGCGAAGGGATGATGCCCAAAACCCGCCACGTTGATGCCGTTTCAAATTTCGATTTCAACAAGTCGGAATTGAAACCCGAAGGCAAAGCGGCCCTTTCCAAGGCCGCCGATCACAAATTCAAAAGGAAGGGCGTGAAGGAAGTGAGCGTCGTTGGTTATGCTGATCCGATCGGCACTCCCCGCGCCAATGAAAAGATTTCTGAAGAACGCGCTGAGAACACGAAGAAGTATCTCGTGAGCAAGGGCGTCGCTCCTTCCAAGATCAAAGCGGAGGGTCGTGGAGCCAGGCTCACGATGGCCGGCACCAAGTGCGAAGGTCTTAAAGACGATCGTCTCGTGACCTGTCTCAAGGACGAGCGTCGCGTCGAAGTTCAAGCGCGCTGAAGTTTAAAACTCAGACGGCCCTTTCGGACTCAGTGCGCTTTCAGCTCTTGTTGGATCGCCGTTCGAAGGGGCTGTTCTCCAAGTTCCATCAGCATTTTTCCGTTGATGAAATAGGTCGGAGTTCCCGTGACACCGACGGCTTCGCCGTCGGTTTTGTCTTGCTCAATGCGCTGAGCGATCAGCGGATCTTTCATATCATTTTCTAGGCGTTTACGATCCACGCCAAGCGCTGTGAGATAACCCGGAATCAGGTCGGGATGCGAACTGTCGTGAGCGCCCCATTCGTGCTGTTTCTCGAAAAGGACGTCGAGCGATTCCCAGAATTTACCTTGGCGTGCGGCCGCTTCAAGTGCTGAGGCCGCGTAGACCGAGTCGGGGTGGAAGGGCATGTAACGAACGACATAATAGATTTGGCCAGCAAATTCGGCCAAGACGCCTTTGGTGACAGGGTGCATGATGCGACAGGATTCGCACTCGGGATCGAGAAACTCCACCACGACGACGCGTGCGGTGGTGGGGCCTTGCGAGCGATCGGCGGTTCCGATGATCTTCGCGCGGATGTCGGTCAGGGTCGCGTTCTCGGAGGATTCTTTCTTCTCGGAACTTTTATAAAAACTCGAAGCGACGATGAAGCCCGCGATCAGAAGTGCCACGATGCCGATGAGAATGTAAGTCTTGTTGTTCTTATTCACGCCATTTTCCTTTTCTTTGGGACGATGAGAATTGCGAGCGCAACGAATGCAACGAGCGCGAGCAGTGGGATCGTGATGAATCCGAGCCATTCGATTTGTCGCGTGGTGCAGGAAATTCCCTGCACGCAAGGCGAAATGCTCTCGGGAAGAATTTTGTAATAAAGCAGGTTGTGATAGATCGATATCGCCAGACCGATCAGTACGAGCGGCAACGCGTACGATCGTTCGCCCGCGTCTTCGCGCGCCCATCCGATGCTGAGAATGATCACGAGCGGATACATACAAATGCGTTGGTACCAACACAGGACGCAGGGAGGAAGGTGCATGACTTCGCTGAAGAAGAGACTTCCGAGCGTGGCAAGTGTCGCAACGATCCAGGCGATCAAGAGTTTGTTGGAAGCGCTCATGATTTGATGTTCTTACTAGTCGCTCGCGGGGTCAGGGTAAAGCGCCACGCCGGAGAGTCGCCAGCGAGGTGCAGATTTTTGAGTATTAAGTATCTGTATTTATAGATTTTTTAAAGGAGATCAAAAGATTTCTCTTGTGACGCGCTGCGTTGTAAGCTACACAACCCGCACATGAAAAGCTTTTCAAACCCACTCACACTTTTAACTTTGGTGGCCAGCTTCTGTTCCATGAGCGCTCAAGCGTTTCAGGGATCGATCGCTTTCGATGGAGCGACTCAAGCACGTCACTATCAAACCCTCAACACGGTCATGGACGTCGCCAGCGATTGTCTCCAAAAAGACTATGATCTGCATAAGAGCTTCTTCCGTAAGTACGGCGTCTCGGCTTTCTACGGATCGAACTCCGCTTATGCGCACACCAGTCGCCAAGGTAAAATCGACATGCTCCGCCGCCTCGGCAAGCCTGCCGAACTCGTCGATGTGTTGAAAGTCACGAGCTGCGTGGGTCTCACCATGAAATGTCTCGAAAGAGGCTTCGTCGCCGCCGGACAAAACGACATTTGGGCGCGCGTGAAAGGCTACGTCTCGCAAAACGGTTACGATGGAACCACGCTGCAGGCTGCTCTCGGCAAGCTCGGCTGGAAAATTCTCTATTGGAATCCTGATCCTTCGCAGAACTCGAACTGGGATGCAGGCGAGCGCGGCATGAAATCGCGCGGTAGCCACAGCGACTTCTACCATGGAGTCATGAGCAGGCAGAGCTACTACGGCGTCCACGTCGACGATGCAGAAACCCTCGTCGGTTTCGGCACGAACACTCCCCGCAAGTTCGCGAACGTTCCCTTCTTCGTAGGAACCGCGCACGGCGGCTATCACGTTTTCCCTGGTATGAATGGCGTCGTTATCGAAGGTCACAGCATGAAGGCGATCAACGATCCCAACGTGGTCGAGAGCGCCGAGTTCAATCCTATCAAGAACGGCGGAGCGCCGCACGGCAACTACCGCAGCGGTATCATCGCAGTTCCTCCCGGTTACGGCTTCTAAGCCGCGCCCCTCTCCTCAACGACAAGCGCTCGAAGCCTCAAGCTTCGGGCGCTTTTTTTATTTCCGAGAGATTCAGGAAAGCGCGAGACTTTTTTCGAGGTGCTCGATCTTTTCCAAGCAGAGTATCCACTGTTCCTCGGTTGCTTCGAGTTTGGTCTGCGTTCCGTGCAGATCGCGCCCAAGCTCGGCGAGTTTTGCGGGCGACTGTCCCGCCTGATTCAAATCCGCCGTAATTTTTGCGACCCGTGCCTCGAGACTGCGAGTATCGCGCTCCAAGACCTTGGTCAGTTCCTGCGCGCTCCGGAGATCGCGGTTGAGTTCTTTGCGTCGTTCCTTGAGATCCCCGCCGGCAGCGGAAGGCACACGGGGTAGATTCGCCGCGGAGGGCGCGTCGGAAACGACAGGTTTTGCCGGCGTAACCGCGCCGCCATAAGAACCGCGCTCGACGCTCCACGCGTATTCGTCGTAAGTCCCAGGGAAGGCCAGGACTTGGCCGTGGTCAATCTGAAGAATTTTGTTGGAGACACGCGAGATGAAATCGCGATCGTGGGAGACGACGATGAGCGTGCCGGGGTAGGCGGCGAGTGCTTGCGACAGCGATTCGACCGTGTCGAAGTCGAGATGGTTCGTGGGTTCGTCCAGGACGAGAACGGGGTTTTTCTGGAGAAGAATCTGACCGAGCGCGACGCGCGATTTCTCGCCGCCGGAAAGCACGCCTACGCGTTTTCGTAGATCTTCTTCGTCGCGGAAAAGCAATGAGCCGGCAAGGTTGCGCACCTCTTGCGGCAGCACATCGGGATGAGCTTTGCGCTGCATTTCGGATTCGACCGTCGCCTTGAGGTCGAGGGATTCGGTGAGATGTTGCGCGAAGTAACCGATGCGCATGTTCTGACCCCATTCGATGGCGCCCACCTGAGGCGTCATGAGTCCAGAGAGCGCTTTGAGAAGGGTCGACTTTCCGGCGCCGTTCGGGCCGACGACGCCGATATGGTCGCCGCGTTCGATCTCGAAGCGCACGTCGCGCAGGATCGTTTTGCCGGGATAGCCTAGTGAGGCTTCGGTCATGCGTACGATGAGCTTCGACGTGGTCATCGGCGCGGGAATCTTGATTTGGGCGCCGACCGGGAGCGCCTTGATTTCGATCGTCGGCATTTTCTCGAGGAACTTCATGCGTGACTGCGCCTGGCGCGCTTTGCTGGCCTTGGCGCGGAAGCGGTTCACGAAATCCATGATGTCTTTGCGTTTGTTTTCCTGTTTGGTGACTTCGCGTTCGAGCTGCTCGCGCAGGACACGCTTTTCTTCAAAATAGTCGTCGATGTCGCCGGGGAACTTCGTGAGGTCGGGGGCTTCGACCTCGAGGATGTGGTCGGCCACGCGCTTCAAAAAGCGACGATCGTGCGAGATGAGCAAGAAGGCGCCCGGGTAGTCGACCAGGAAATGCTCCAGGAAGAGCAGCGATTCCAAATCGAGATAGTTCGTGGGTTCGTCCAGAAGCATCAGGTTCGGTTCGGCTGCGAGCATCGTGAGAAGCTGCGCGCGCATACGGAATCCGCCGCTGAGCTCTTTCAGGGGTTGCGAAAACTGCTCTTCCTTGAGGCCCAGGCCCAGGCCGATCTCTTTCATTTTCCAGAGAGGTTTCGAGGCGCGCTCTTCGAGCTCGTGCTCCAGCGATGTGTCGAGTTTCCAGTCATCCTCCTGTGCGAGATAACCCATGCGCAGATCACGAGACTTGGCATAGATGCCGTTGTCGAGCGTCTCCTGTCCAACCAGGATACGGAAGAGCGTCGACTTGCCGGCACCATTCGCGCCGATGACGCCGATGTGCTCACCTTCGTCGACACTGAAGTCGGCAGAATCGAAAAGCTTTTTGAGACCATAGGCCTTCGAAGCATTTTGAAACTGAAGCAAGTTCGCCACGAGGCTACGGTCTAGACCTTAGAGATCATGGAGTCGAGTTTCGTCGCCAATAACCCGGTCGACCGGCGGTTTGAGCCCGCAGGAGTGTCAAGGAGGGTGGCTGCTTAGAAGCTGCCTGCATTGAGCATCACGAGCGTACAGCCCTCGACGACTTCGCTTCCGATTTTTTTTAAGGCGTTTTCAAGCTCGGAATTCTCTGCACCTGGATTGAAGATGACTCGACGGGGTTTGAGATCGAGCAGCTCGGATTGAATTTTTGAAGAGTGAATTCGACTGAGATAAAGCGTGACCGTATCCGCACTTTTCTCGCCGCTCTCCTGCATCCATTCCGCCACGCTCGCATAGCATCGGCTCTCCATTACTTTTTCGAAACGAGGGTTGATGGGAATAGGGTCGAAACCGTGCGATTTGAGAAGTCGCATCGCCTTATTGGCAAAACGAGATGTATCGGGATGGGCACCCAGTACGAGAATAGCCGTCATTGCTTCAAGTTTAGGCCTGAGCCGCCCCAACGATCAAGCGCGCTTCAGAGTCATATTGCCCCTCCTGCGGGCCGAGAGCGGGACGAATCGTATTGAAAATCCTGGCATATCCCGTGCAACTCTTAAAGCAAAGTCACCCTAAGGAGAATTCTTATGCTTCACATCAACTTCAGAAAAGCGATCTTGCCCTTGCTTCTCGTCAGCGGATCGTATGTTGCGCACGCGACGAAAATCGAAGGCGACCGTGTGACGGCTATGGATCAAGCCCAAGGATCGAAAATGGATGTCGAGATGACGCGAAAAATCCGCGTAAAGCTCATCGCTGATAAATCGCTTTCCTCTCAAGCGCAGAATGTCACTGTTGTCACTCTTGGCAAGAATGTCACGCTACGGGGCTCCGTCGAGAGTCAGCGTGAGCGCATCGCCGTTAAAGTCCATATCCGTCAGGTCGTCGCAGACGCGATGATTAACGAAAAGTATCTTAAAATTATTCCCGCTCCTGCTCCTGCTCGCTAAAACTGAGTAAGACACAAAGAATTCAAGGAGGATTCAGTTTATGAAAAAAGGAACAAAAGCTGTCTTTGGGATTTTCGATAACAGATGGGCTGCTGAAGAAGGTGTCGACTCGTTGAAAGATGCGGGCTTCCGCAACGACGACGTTTCGGTTTTGATGCCAAACAAAAAATCCACTCTCGATTTTGCGCATGAAAAATCCACCAAAGCGCCCGAAGGAGCCACGACCGGCGCTGCCGGCGGAGTTCTTCTCGGCGGCGCTTTGGGATGGCTTGCGGGCATCGGCACGCTTGCGATTCCTGGCATCGGTCCTTTCGTAGCTGCAGGTCCCATCATGGCGGCCCTGGCAGGTGCGGGCGCGGGCGGCGTGATCGGAGGGCTCGGAGGCGCGCTGATCGGTCTCGGAGTTCCGGAATATGAAGCCAAACGTTACGAAGGCATGATCAAAGACGGGGGGATTCTTCTCTCCGTGCATGTCGACGACTCTCCATGGAAAAAGAAAGCTTTCGAAATTCTGAAGGCTTGCGGTGCACGCGATATTTCATCCAGCACCGAGGAAAGCTCGGCCCATTCGGCAAAAGACAATTACCCCTCGAATCCGCCCTCGTTATCCGAGTCGGATTACATGGGTGAACTTATGCCGCATGGAGGCGATATCTACAAAGGTCCCGAACGTCGCCGTTAAGCCCTTTAAAGTGCGAACCTTAATGATCAGCGAGCCCCGGAGCTTCGAGCTTCGGGGCCGTTCGCCATTGCTTTGGGGCGGCTCTGGACGAAGGCGCGGTCTCGACATACAACACTCTGATGTCCGAAAAAACGCCTGCTAAAGCGGCCAAGACGCACGTCGAACGCAAAACGCACATTATTCTCACCTCACACCCACATCACATTTACAAGAATCCCACCGTAAAGTGGGGCGCGAAAAAACCCTCCGAACGCGGTCCTATCGTTGCCACCTTCACCGATCCGGATATGCGTAATGCGATCGGCTCGCACAGTGGCGGTTATGCTGTCTACCGTGCGCTCGCGATGGCGGCGGGAAATCTGAAGACCGAACACCGTCCCGATCTCACCAACACGTCGCCCGTCGTGAAGATTGGACCTCATCCGTCGTGGGTTGATCCCGAAAAAATCGTTTCGCTCGATCCATGGGGAGCAGACGTCGTCGAGATTTTCAAAAAAGAGCTCGCGTCGGGCATGGATATTCGTCCCAGCATTGCCGTCACCAAAGCGC
>JBDSDI010000283.1:0-26355 GCA_039920645.1 Bdellovibrionota bacterium
GCCCAGGCCTGGACGTGGATTTAGACCCAACGGGCTTCGCGCCACAAGACGCGGTCTTTAAGACCCTCGATCTGCAGAGCCGGCTGGACACGTAGCGCGAGATCCCACTGTCCTTTGGACGGCAGCGCGACGCTCGTGCGGAACGCATTCGATTCGAGTGCGAGTTCCGCAACGGGTTTCCACGTTTCGCCTTCGCGGCGGGCGTGAAGGGAAACTTTGAGCGACTTCGCAGGAACGCCCGCAGGCGAAGCCCATGAAACGGCGACGCGCGTGTCGCCATCATTCGTGAAGTTCGGCGAGCCCAATGCTGCACTTTTCCACATTGCAAGAACCTTGCGTTGTTCGTCGACGCTCATACGGGTCTTTTCGAAAGAAGACGAGCGAAGGACTTTTTCGGATTCGAGAGCATCGGAGATGAAACGGTCTTTGTAGTCGCGCAACATGCGCGCCGTTGAGAATTCCCACAGCGTCGACGTGATCGATGCGCGAAGTTTTGCGAGCCACGATGCCGACGGTGCTCCGATGCCGCCCTCGAAGAATGCAGGAACGACTTCGTTCTCGAGGAGCGCATAGATTTGTGCGCTGTCGTACTTGAGTTGGAAATCGACATCTTCGCTCAAAGCACGTTCACTGATAAGCCATCCATTGTGACCGTTGTAGGCTTCGGACCACCAGCCGTCGTCGACGCTCAGGTTCAGAGTGCCATTCATGGAGGCTTTCATGCCCGAGGTGCCGCTCGCTTCCAGAGGACGCGTGGGAGTGTTGAGCCAAACGTCGGCACCCTGCACGAGCAGACGCGCGATATCCATTTCGTAGTTCTCGATGAAGATCACACGTCCTTGGAGTTTCGGGCGACGCGAGAACTCGACAACTTCCTTGATAAAGGCCTGTCCGTCCAGGTCGCGGGGATGCGCTTTTCCGGCGTAGAGAATGACGATGGGATAACCCTTGTCGATGAGCGCCTCGAGACGTTCAACGTGGTGAAAAAGTAGGGTCGCACGTTTGTAGGTCGCGAAGCGACGTGCGAAGCCGATGATGAGCGCGTCTTCATGGAGATTCGCGAGCGCCGAAGCGAGGTTCGAAGCGTCTTCGCCGCGTTCGGGATAGGACTTCTTCACATGGGCTTTGACTTGCGAGACGAGACGGCGCTTGAGGGATTTCTTGAGAGCCCACAGTTCGTCGTCCTGAGCTTCCTCGAGCGCGACGCCGAGTTTGGTCATGCCGTCTTCGCTCAGCCAGTTGGAACTCGAGGTGATCTCAGTGAAGTAATCTTGCCATTCTCCCGCGAGCCAGGTGCCCGCATGAACGCCATTGGTGACGCCGATGACGGGAACTTCTTCGCTCGAGAGCTGGGGATAGATCTCTTGGAACATCTCGCGAGAAACCCGCCCGTGAACCTGGCTGACGCCGTTCACGCGTAAACTCGCCGAGAGCGCGAGATCGGTCATGGAGAAACACTTGTGCTCGAGACTATGTTTGGAGAGCTGACCGAGACCTAAGAGTTGCTCGGGCTTGAGTCCGATCTCTTCGGCATAGAGACTTACGAAGGGTTCGATCTGATCGACGCCGAAGACGTCGTGGCCTGCGGGGACCGGCGTGTGCGTGGTAAAAATGTTGGTCTGCGCAATGAATTCGCGAGCGGATTCGAAATCGAGCTTCTCGCCTTTGACGAGTTCGATGAAGCGCGCCCATACCAGAAAAGCCGCATGCCCTTCGTTCATGTGACAGACGCGCGGAGATTTTCCGAGCGCTTTGAGCATCCAGTATCCACCGATTCCGAGCAGAATCTCCTGCTTGAGACGATAGTCGGAACCGCCGCCGTAAAGCTGATCAGTGAGCGCGCGATCTTCCGCCGCGTTCTCGGGCATGTTCGAATCGAGAAGATAAAGAGGTACGGAACCGACGCCCACTTTCCAGGCTTGAACCCAAACCTTGCGGCGAGGGAACGAAACTTCGATCTTGATACGCTCGCCCTTGGAATCGAGGACGGGAAGCATCGGCATATCGTCGAAATGATTATCGACTTCTTCGGCAATCTGTTTGCCGTCTTCATCGAGCCTCTGACGGAAATAGCCTTTGCGGTAAGCGAGACCGACGGCGCAGAGGGGCCAGGAGAGATCGTTCGCGGTTTTCAGGTGATCGCCGGCCAGAATGCCAAGACCGCCCGAGTAAAGACGCAGCGATGTCGTGAGTCCGTACTCCATGCAGAAGTAGGCAATCTCGTGTGGATTCTTCGTCTCGTTGAGGGAGTTCAATTCGCGCGAAGCGGATTCGATTTCGGTGAGGATCTTAAGATCCTTGATAAGTTGGCTTGTTTCGTCGGCGGGAAGACGCGCGAAGAACTGAAGCGGACTGCCGTCGGACTCCGACCAGAGCGACGGATTCCAATCTTCGAGCATATTGAGCAGAGACTGTCGCCACGACCAGGCGATGTTGGATTTTGCGAGGCCCAAGAATTTTTCCAAAGCGGCATGCGTCGAGGCGGGAACGTCCACGCGGGCGACGGAAGCTTCGGAACCAATGGTCATTTCTTTACGGGTCGGATGGATCTTCATAGATGCCGGAAAAGTAGCAAGCTTTTTCGGAGGCGTCACGTCTTAGGTGGACCTAGCGGACTTTCTAGCGAAAGAAATTTTATTGAGGAAGCTACGGATCGCGACATCTTTTTGAATCTCCTCGAGCGAAAGACGGCATTTGCGCTGCCAGTTTTTTCTCTCCATGTAGGTCCCCGGAGTGTTCTGGGGACGTTCCTCGAGCCAAACGTCTTCCAAGGTCACGAGCGCCAGCTCCGAAGGCGCTCCCGCCACGAAGAGCATCGTCGCCTGGAATACATCCTGATCGGAGGGTTTCAGATCCAGTCCCTGAGTCTTATGCAGATACGCGATCCATTTTTTACGGAGAATTTCGCGCGTCTCTTGTTCTTCGAGAAGAGTCGTCGCGTTCAAAAGTCCTAGATCGAGACGGTCGGGAAGATCGAGGCCGTTCCAGTAAGCGGCCCACATCGGCATGTCGTGCGTATTGAGAGTCGCCACCGTATTAGAATCGGCGGAATTCACGACATGTTCCTTCGAAGGATGCGCTTCGTATTGGAAGACGAAAAGACGGGAGAGCAGATGAACATCCATCGATTTGCGGACTTCCTCGGGCACGGTGCCGAGATCTTCGCCCACCAGGCGGGCGCCGGCGCGCGAAGCCTCGAGCAGCAACACAGCGTAGAGTTCTTCGAAAGGAAAACGGATGTAGGCGCCGCGATCCGCTCCCATCCCGTGCGGAACAACGTAAATCCGGTGGAAGCCCATCACATGATCCAGGCGCAAGAGTGACGCCTGACTAAGGTGATGGTTGAGGATTTCTTTAAAATGCGAGAGACGGCTTTCGAGAAGACTCGAAGGACGGAGCGGGGGGAATCCCCAATCCTGTCCCTTCGTGAAGAAAGGGTCCGGAGGCGCACCGGCGGAAAGCTTCAAGCAGTAATGCGTCGGGTTTTTCCAAACGTCGTAGCTATCGGAGTGCACGCCGACCGGAAGATCTAAGTAGAAACTCAAATCTTTCTTGGCACAGTCGGCGGCCAGGGTCTCGACCTGTTCAAGAGCGAGCATCTGCGAGTAGACGTAGAAGTCCACGAGTCCCTGATCGATCTTTGCATTCTGAAGCGAAAGTTTCTGCTCTTCGGGCCAGCACCACCACGAACTCTTCGTCTCGAAGCAGTGCGCCCGGAACCGCGCGTACTCGACGAGCTTCGGTTTTTTCTTGCAGGCTTTTTCCAAACGCGACTTATCGCCCGAAGCGAAATAAGTGCGGGTCAGGATCGCGAGGACTTTTCTTTTGAGGCATGCGATCTCATAGTAGGGAACGTATTCGGAATTCTTCCACTCGGCGATCTTTGCGGCGGACTCGGCTACGAGTTTCTGAGCTTCGGTTGAGAACATCCACTCCGGAGAATGCTGGGGATCGATGTAGAATTCATTCCAGAAGAGACGGCTCGCAGGAGAATAAGGACTCGGATCGCATTTCCAGTCCTCGAGGAAGCTCGGAAGCAGAGGAAGAGTCGCCACAGTTTTCGCGCCCAGTTCCGCGAGCCACATCGAAAGTTTTCCAAGCTCGGTATAGGAACCCGAACCCCAGTCGTCTTTGGAGCGAAGCGCATACGCAGGAACAAAAGCGCCCCAGGATTTTTCCGTCGCCTTGGGAAGCTTTTCGGGCGCGCAGATGACCTGGCAAACTTCGCCTTCGGAAGTCGTTATCATGTGGTATCCCAGTCCGGGTTTGATCCCGGTTTTGATGCGCGCTTCGAAGAGCGGAAGATTGAGATGACCATCGAAGACGCCGCCCACACGTTTCCACTCGACGGCAGCGATATCGAAATTTTGCCTCGATCCGTTCTCGAGGAGCAGCTCGCCCTTCAAGGAACGGAAACGTTTTTCGTCGACCGAGAAACAGTCGATGACGAGCTCCGCATTTCCCCAGACGACGGCGTTTTCGGGAATATGCCGAGAATATTTGTGGCGGAGAAGTTTTTCGAGAAATGCCTCGTCCCAGATTCCGGAAAATTCCAGCGAGGCTGGGAGAATTTCGCGCGCGATCTTATCGAAAGTGTCATGCTCAAGCTTGATTTCAACCCCATCGTTGTTGACGTAGGAGAGCTGAATGCCCAGGACTCTGGCAAAGACGCTGTCGAGAGGTTTCAGAGGAGAAAAATGCGCGCTCATCTGGGAGCACACCCTAAAACCTAAACAAGGTTTCTTCCAGTCTTAGATACTTAGATAACCGGATTGCAAAGATGTTTTCTGCGGGGATCTTCCGGAATCGCGAGGAGCTGGTCCTTCTGGTAAACCATCGCCTCGCGGGTCTCGGAAACGATTTCGTAAGTCTGGCTCATCTCGATCGCTTCGACGGGACACGCTTCTTCGCAGAAACCGCAGTTGATACAGCGACCGAAGTCGATCTGGAAGACTTTTGGAATACGTTCTTTCACGGTCGGATCGGCGTCTTCGCCCGCTTCGATGTAGATCGCGAGTGGAGGACAAACAACTTCGCAGAGTTTGCAGGCAACGCAACGCTCTTTGCCTTCCTGAGTGGAAACGAGACGCGGAACTCCGCGGTACCCGACGGGGAACAAGTGCTTCTCCTCGGGGTACTGAAGCGTGGATTTTTTGCGGAATAGGAAACGGAATGTAAGCAAAAGTCCGCGAATAATCTCGGGAAGATAGAGGCGTTGCCAGAACGTCATTTTTGAACGAGATGCCACACTCAAATGGTAGGGACGACCCCGAGGACCGTCAACGACATTATTTCAGGTGTTACGGTCTCGACGCATCGCCTTATCGACCGAGCGCTTCTCGTCCTTGTCCTTCGAGGCCTGGCGCTTATCGCCCTTGTTCTTGCCTCGGGCCAGACCTAGCTCGACCTTCGCAAGGCCTTTGGAAAAGTAGATCCGTAGGGGGACCAGCGTGTAGCCGTCTTGTTCCAAAGCATCACGTAACTGGGAAATCTCGCGGCGATGCATGAGGAGCTTCCGCTTGCGTGTCGGCTCATGATTAAAAAAGGGACCGCCCTGCTTGTACTCGGCGATATGAGCCTTCATAAGATACATTTCGCCGCGCTCGATCGTCGCATAGGAATCGACGAGCTGAACTTTGCCTTCGCGACAGGACTTCACCTCGGATCCAAGCAATGCGATGCCGGCTTCGATTTTCTTTTCGACGTGGTAGTCGTGGCGTGCGCGACGGTTGTCGGCAATGCGTCCGCCGCCACCGCTGTCCTTCTTGTGAGGAGTCTTAGACTTTGCCTGAGTCATAGGCCTTCCCGGGGTTCACGGCGCCGCACGAAATAACGAGCTGAAGAGCGGCATCGATGGTCAGAGTGGTGTCTTCGAGCTGCGAACGATGATAGCGCAGCACGTATCCGCTCGTGGGATTGGGGGCCGTGGGAACGAAGACGAAAACGTTGTCTTCGTCGATGGAACTCGAGACGAAAGCCAGAGCTTTAGAGCCCGGACCGGGAAACGGAACGTAGACGACTTTCTTGAAAGCCGAGGTTGGCGACTGCGAAAAGAAAACGGCGCTGATTTGTTTCGTGGCGCCGTAGAAACCGCGGATGACGGGGACGTGGCTAAGAAGCGCGTCGATGAAGGAGCTGAACATGCGGCCGGCGAAAGTTTTAGCGAGCGCGCCGAAACCTAAAAGCGCCACGAACGTTGCGAGCATGCCGATACCTGGAAGACCGAAGCCGATGGAGTCGGGCACGCCGCGAAGAACGGGGATGAGACGATAAATGAGCTCGTCGAGGGCCAGCACCACCGTGGCCAGAACCCAGAAGGTCACGGCAAGCGGCGCGATCATCACGAGCCCCAAGACGAGGTATTCGCGAAGTCGGGCGCTGAGAATTTTGGATCCGTTCATAAGCGGTATCCTAACCCAAGGCCGCCCCAGCTGTAGAGCACGCCTCCGCTCAAAATGTGGAATCTAAGCGTAGCCGAAAGCGACCAAAGCTCTGAGAATTCGCGGGACCATCCCATTCCTAGGATCGCATGATCGGTGTCGTGAAAAGATTCGATCTTTTTAAAGGGGGACTGTCTCCATCCAAGGGAGAATGCGAGAACTTCGGCACGATCCAAAGCTTTTTCCGCGCCGAGCGCCACGTCCCAGCTGTTCATGGCCTTGCCCGTAGGCATTGTATCTTCGATAAGCAACGACGAATCCGTCACTTTGACGAAAGGAAGCTCATAGTTCGACCACTGCGAATAGCGGACGCGCACGCCGAGGTTCCACGGAAGAGCGGAATAGACTGCGTTCAAGGAAAGACGGCGCGGATCGTAGCTATAAGCGGACTCACCGCGAAACGTAAGATCGAGAGCCAGAAGCGGAATATTGCCTTCGATGTCGGCATTCACATGCGCCTGCGAAATTTCTTTGTAGAGCAAGCTAAAGGCCCACTTCGGCATCGAGACGGGGTGCGCTTGTGCGCCCAGCGCCCAGCTCAGATGGGGTGTCAGCGACACGCTCGCGCGCGAATCAACGTCTGCGGTGGCGAGTTTGGTACGCGCAGTGGCCTGCGCATCGAAAGTCACGGGGACCAGAACTCCAATACGATAACTCTCGTCGGAGAAAGAGCGCGATACGTTCGCGGCGTAGAGAAGCTGTCGGTTCATATTCATCCAGGGGGAACTGCGACCGAGCGAATCGCCGGTGTCGACGATGGCTTGCGAGCCCGAGGGGAGAATCGCGAAGAATCCGTAGGAAAGACGTGCTTTGCGTTCTTGAATCACGAGCGCGAGTAACTGAATCGCCTTTTCTTTAGACGCCTTGCTATTAAGAGCCGCGACTCCCGTCGTATGAAGAAGCGCGACGCGTGAAGTTTCGGGAACCCATGCAGGATTGGCGATGCTTTGGAAAGGATCGTCGCCCGCGGTTCCCGGTAGCGCATCCTGCAAGGCGGAACGCTCAAAACCCAGGAACGAATCCGACAAAAGCGTCGCGTGTGCGGAGCATGTCGCGACAAGAAAAATAAATGCGAGCGAGCGAGCTGAGAAAAAAGAAATCATTCCAACAATCCTTCTTTCCAGAGCCTCAGCCACGTCTCGGGCTCAAGATCCTCAGGACGCTTGGCGCCGCTCTCGGGATCGAGCTTAGGGAAAGCCTTGCGCAGCATTTTGCGACGGGTCTGAAAACCTTTTCTGAGACGAGCGGAAAAGGTTTCGAAGCCTTCATGTGCATTGAGAGGATCGATCTTAGGATCGACGTCTTCGCGGCGAACGTAGGTCATTACGCCGCTGTCGACTTTGGGCGGAGGATTGAAACTTCCGGGATTGACCCAGAACTTATCGAGAACGTGGCAGCTCAAGTTCAGCAAGATACTCGGCACTCCGTATTCTTTCGAGCCCGAGTCGGAGCAGAGGCGCTGCACGACTTCTTTCTGGAGCATGAAGCAAAAAGCCTTAGCGACGCGGGCGTTTTCGAGCGCCGAAAAAAGAATCGGCGTTCCGACGTTGTAAGGAAGATTTCCGCAAATCACCCGTGCGCCGCCGCTGGTTTTTTCCCATGCGGGCCAGTCGAAATTCGTGGCGTCGGCGGCGATGACGACGAGACGTCCGGCCGCGATCTGTGCTGCAAATTTTTCCGTGAGGTGAGCGCGCATGCGCTCATCAATTTCGAGGGCCGTCACCTTCAGGCCGCGTTCGAGGAGAGCGACCGTAAGAGCGCCGGGACCGGGACCGATCTCGACGATGTGGGCGTTGGGTGCTCCCGCATGGCGCGCGACCGAGTCGACGATCTTCTGGACGACGCCCGTGTTGATCAGGAAATGCTGGCCAAATGTTTTGTCGGCCTTAGGAGACGATTTCAAAGTGCGATCCTCGCTTCGCAGGACGAGAGCGCGAGTTCGGGGGCTTGAACCCACGCGCTCGCCGCGATCATCGCCGCATTGTCGGTGCAATACTTGAGCGGTGGCACGCGCAAGCCGACGCGTTCTTTGATTGCCCACGCTTCGAGACGCGTCCGAAGCGCCGCGTTCGCCGCTACGCCTCCGCAGAAGAGCCAGGTTTTTGAGGAGAACGTCGCAGAATGTTTTTTGTGAGCGCGTTTCATGCCGGCGACGAGACTCGCACAGATCGCGTCTTGAACGGCCCACGCGAATGCGGGATCCTGGACACGTTCTGGAAATTTCTGAAGTTTGAGGCGGATCGCCGTCTTAAGACCGGAGAAAGAAAAACCTTCTTCGCTGCGGGGACGCGGCAACTCTAGTGAGAACGCTTGCGCGCGCGCAAGGTCGAGGTCGCTTGCGACGAGTTTCGCCATGCGCTCGATCTCGGGACCGCCGGGATACGGAAGACCCATGAGTTTCGCGCTCTTGTCGAAGCATTCACCCGCGGCGTCGTCAGCCGTTTCCGCGAGGATGCGGCACGAGAGATCTTTCTCGACGGCCATCACTTGCGTGTGACCACCCGAAGCGAGCACGACCCACGCGGGAAAAAGTTTGTCAGCGCGTTCTCGCAGCGTGGAGCCTTCGAGTGTTTCGTCGAGCAGCACCGACGCGAGATGTCCGCGCAGATGGTGAACACCGGTGAAGGGAATTTTTTTGGAGACAGCGAGGCCTTCGGCGCACGCACTCCCCACGATCAGGGGACCGATGAGTCCCGGGCCCTTGGTAGCGGCAATGCCGACGAGCTGACCCTTCCAGTTTTCGAGTTCGACGAGGGATTTACCAAGCAATTCGTCCATGACGGAGAAATGAGCGCGGCTCGCGACTTCGGGAACGACGCCGCCGTAGCGACGATGAATCTCAATCTGGGTCGCAAGGTGTTGGAAGACCACGCGTCCCCCCTCTTCGACGAGAGCGATCGCGGTTTCGTCGCAGCTGCTTTCAAAGGCCAATATGGCTCGGCGAGAGATCGAATCCGTCACTCTGACAGGGATAGCTTATGGGCCGACGAAATCCAACCAATTTGGGATATCCGCGAAAAGATCGCTCGGCGCCTTCGCCCGTCCCGCGACAATCTTGCGCGCCTTCGCGTTGATGGGGGTCTTGTTGAAGCGGCGGTCAAGCTCTCCGAAGAAGAGCGAAGCATCTTCTTTCTTTCCCAACTTGTGGAACGAAAGACCTTGGAAATACCACGCCAGGGAGGGCCCGACGCTGCGCTTGGAGCTCAGATCGATCGCCTGATTGAAGTGGATCGCGGCGCCTTTGTAGTTTTTCATGCGGTATTCGACCATGCCGGACGTTAGCGTTGCTCCCCAAACATGTTTTGACTTGGGATAATTCGAAAGAATCGATTTGAGGGAGACCAACGCCTCAGCGTCGGCTTTCTTCTCGATGGACTCGACGCTTTGTTTCCAAAGGGCCTCGGCCGTGCCCTTATCGGAGTCTCCGCTCTTTTCGGCGACTCCGGGAGCCGCAGGCTGAGCGCGGTTGCTTAAAGCTTCCTGGAGTTTCTTTTTCTCGGTTTCGTTTTCGACATTGCGGAGCTGCCATTCCTGACGCTCCTTTTCGATCTGAAAACGAAGGTTCTCGAGTTCACCTTGAGTCACTTCGAGCTGACGTTCGAGTTCGGCAGCGGATTTATTCGCAGTGGAGGTCGCGATGGCATCGGGCGTTCCACCTTTTGAAGGAGCCGCATCGAGGGTCTGAATGCCGGTCGGATCGGTGTTGATACGCGGATCTTTTCCGCCCTTCACGTCGCCAGAGGTTTTGCATGCGGAAAGGCTCGTCATGAGCAGAAGAAGCATCGAGTTGGTGAGTAACCACTTAGACGTCATTAGTAGAAATCCCCTTGTGCAGCGGCCGCGCCGCGCGTCTCGGCTTCGATCTCGGCCATCTCGGCGAAGCGTCGAGCTTCGATCGCAGCCTTAGCGGCTTCGTCGAATTGTTTCAGTTGATATTGGGTCTTGGCTTTCCAATAAGCGCTTTCGGCCTTGCGGTAAGCATCGGGAGCCTTGCGCTCTCCGCCCGCGCGATCGGCCGCGCGAAGGGCCGCGCTCGCGTAGATCAGAAGACGCGTCGGACGTTCGCGAGGCGTCGAGCACGAAAAAAAACCCAGCCCCGTCGCGAGCGACAGGACCAGGTTTTTCAGGAATGTCTTAGACGGAGTCATCACTCCGATCGATTCTATTCGCTAACGCTTAGTTCGCAAGGACGAATTCGCCGCGACGGTTACGCGACCAGGTTGCTTCGTTGGAAGCGCCGCTGACAGCAGGGCGTTCTTCGCCGTAGCTAATGGTCGAGAGACGGTTGGCGTCGACGCCGAGGGAGATCAGGTAGTCGCGAACTGCTGCAGCACGGCGTTCGCCGAGTGCAAGGTTGTACTCCGTGGTTCCACGTTCGTCGGTGTGACCTTCGACTTGGACGTTAACGCCTGCATGACCTTTGAGGTAAGCAGCGTGGCCGCCGAGAGCAGACTTAGCGGTTTGGTCCAAAGAGAAGGAATCGTAAGTGAAGTAGACCGCAGGAAGTTCGGGAATGCTCGATCCAGCGCCGAGATCGGTGACGTTCATGCTTGCGTCGCCCGCAGCGGTATCGCCATCATCTTTAGTGTTTTTCTTGGAGCAAGCTCCCAGAACCATGGCCATAGCCAGAGCAGTACCCAGTCCAAAACGGTTGAAAGTTTTCATCATCATCAGAATTCGCCTCCTTGCAGCATTGAGATAAGCCGTCGCGGCCTATTTCTTCAAACTTCTATGAAGGGTAGATCTAACAAAAATGCGTCAGATCGTCTTAATTCTCTTTCTAATCTTGCATTTGTATTTAACGCCTCGCGCAATAGCCTCGAGTTTTGAAACTTCGTTTTTGCATCGGGGTCACACGGTAACAATCGTTCTTCCGGGGGAACTCAAAGAGTCTTTCGTCGAACTTCGAGGGTGGAGTCTTGAAGCACTGATCAAAGCTGAAGACCGTCTCCAACTTCCGCTCGAGGAAGACGTTGAAATCTATTTCGACACCGTCCCGCTTTTGCACAATGGCCTCACAACCGCGGTTCCACGCAATCGCATCTCGGTGAACGTTGAAGCACCCGACCTCAACAGCAGCGTCGGAGTGAGCCGCTTCTATCTGCTCGAAACCCTCGTTCACGAATGGGGTCACATGCTCAGCATTGGTCGCCATCACGGGATCTTCCGCGGTTTCTCGTGGATCCTCGGCCATGCCTCGCGACCCAACGGAGCGTGGCCTCGCTGGATCCATGAAGGCCTCGCCGTGTGGACCGAGGAAAGCGTCGGTGGACGCCCGCTCTCCGGATCCATTGACCTTGATCTGCGCCGTTACGCCGAGTTCACTCGCCGTAGCGGGAAAGACGCCCTCAACAACAGCCTGCTCGATGGACAATGGGATCTGGCGAACTTTCGACCGGGACAGGTCCCCTACACCTTCGGCTATCTGATCATAGACGAACTCTCGAAGAAGAAAGATTTCACCATCGGCCGTTTCGTCGAAGCGTCGTCATACGATCTCGGCATCAGCTTTCGCAAAACCTTCGAGAATCTCGGGGTGGATCTCGATGGCACCTTCGAAGATCTCCGCAAAAAATGGGCGACGACGCCCGTCGACACCACGACGAGTCCCGCGACACTCGTTTCGGCGCAGACCGATATCCGCGGACTGCAGAGCAATGCCGGTTACGTTTCGTGGGTCGAGTCGTCGGACGACAACCCCACGCAGCTCGTCGCCGAAAGTTCTTCGAAGAAGGTGCGACGCAATTGGCCCTTCAAACTTCTGACCGTTGCTCACGCGACTCCCCTCGAGATTTCCTCCACCCGGGAGAACTGGGCCGTCCTCGTGGAGAACGTACCTGAGCTGATTTCCAACGACGCCTACTCTCCCGCCGCGCCCGCCCGCCGACGGCTCGTGATCTTCGACGCAACCGATTCCGAACTGCACTGCACTTTTGATCTCGGCGACCGTCTACGCGAAGTGAACATCACTCCTCGCCACATCCTCTGGGTGGAAAGCACGAGCGACGAGAAACCGGAACTCTACGAAGCGGAATGGAACCAGTCCTGCGAAATTTCGGGCAAGACGCTGCTCTTGCAGGCGAAAAAGTTCGAACGACTGAGCGCCCCCGCGATGCTCGCCGACGGCGTGGTGATCACGCATAACGTTTCGTCACTTTCGAGTTTCGTCGAGCGTATTGAAGATATCGATGGGAAAGTTCTCGAAGTCGATGGGGTCGCGCGTCCACTCACCCAGTTCAACGCGGGCGCCGGCGGCAACGGCGTGATCTTCGAGCGCAGTCCGCACTATTGGGGACCGATGATCGTCAAGCTAGGCAAGAGCGCGCTCGAAGCCTACAAAGTTCCGCTCCGAACCGGCGCCTATGAAGCCGTCGTCGATCCCGAGGGGAAAAATCTCTACTACATCGAAAAACTTTGGGACGGCGACGAAGTGCGCCGTCTTTCCGTAACGGACCCCAGCCTAAAAAAAGAACTCGTCCTGAAATGGAAAAGTCCCGCTTTTGGCGCACCTTCGAGCGAGGATTCCGCTGAACTGAAACCTACCCTCGACAAAACTGAGACACTCCAAGATCACGGGCCGATCGACGATATCTGGCCGCACTTCTGGATTCCCTCGCTGCTCGCGTCGGAAGGCTCATGGGTCGTTGCCGGTCAAACGTTCTATTCCGACCTCACCAAGACTTGGAGCGGCGCTAGCTTACTCGGCTACAACACCGGAACGAAAAAGCCCTTCGGTTCGACTTCACTGAGCTGGATTCCCAGCACGACGACGTCATGGCCGCAATTCGACATGCAGCTCAGATACGACCCGAGGGACGTGAGCTACTTCGGAGTCCAGGGACAGACGGTGCAAGAACGCGCTTCGGCGGATCTCGATGCGACCTTCGTGTATGGACTCGCACACCGTTTTCGAGGAACTCTCACGTTAGGTTACTCCTTCCGCTATTCGGGCGAACTCGGCGACTTCGAAGGTGAGGTCACCCACAATCCTTTCTTACGCCTCTCGCTCAAGAGTCGCTACGCCACCAATCCGTACCTCACTCTTTCGCGTCTGTCGGAAAGCCCTGCGTTCTTCTACTTCGAGCAGAAGGCGCGTTGGTTCAAGGCCCCCGAACTCCAGACCAACATCTACGGACTTCTCAAAGCGACCTCGCGGACACGCATCTTACTCGCACTCGAAGGCGCGCATACCGAACTTCGCAATTTTCCGAATAGCTTTTACGTATGGGGTGGTTCGCCGCTACCGGGAGCGAACTTCGAAGGCAACTACTTAAATCGCGGTTTCCCGCTTCAAGCTTTCGTAGCCGAGCGCCTCGTGCGTTTCAGTTCCGAGTGGATTTGGGGCCTCTGGGAACCGCGCGCGTCGCTATCCTGGAACCGCTTACGCGTTCAGAACGTGGACCTTCGGCTCGTCGGAGAGAGCATCACCTGGGATTCGATGTTCGGTGACACCTACCATCTCGGAAAACAGTTCTCGTCGTCGCTCGGCACCGAAGTGGACATCTTGGGATCCGGCCTGCATTATATTTCGTATAAGCTGAGCGTGGGTGCCTTCCGAGGCTTCGGCGATTTCGCCCAAACGCGCTATACGGCTCAGCTGAGAGTGGGATTGGATCTATGAAAATCGTTCTTGCAGCTTTGATGCTTACGTTTTCTCTAGGAGCGCAAGCCGCAAAGGTTCTCCACATGGAGGGCCGCGCTTTTCTGCAGAACGCTTCGGCCTCGACGCCTCTCGCCCGCGGAATCGAAGTTCCTTCCGAATCCCATCTCGTCCTGGAGAATGGCAGCAAAGTCCTTATCCAAGTGTCCGACCGAACGAGTTTCGAAATTCAGGGACCGGCGCGCGCTTCGCTCTCAGGAGGTTTGTTCTGGAATTTGGAGAGCGGACGCTTCCTGATTTCGACTCATGGCCTTTCCGAACAGCGATTTCGCGTTCTTGACGAAATGCTCCGACCCGAAGACGCCTCGCTCGAAATCGAAATCCCGCTATCGCGCGATTACGCGCAAATGTTGCTGCTGTGGGGATCGGCGCGCGTACACGGCGAAAATCTCGACCCGACCCGTCTTTACGTCCTCGAAAAAGGAACTCTTCAATACGGGGATATTCCGGCCGCGCAGGCCCTGAAGCGTCGCCAGTCTTATGCCTACTCCGAAGCTTTTTTCCGCAGCATCGAAGACGAAGAAAATGCGATTTCCCTTCGTAACCAGATTGTATTTTCGCAGATCAGCGCCATCAACACTTTCAGCCAAGAAGCTTCGACCGAAGATTCTCACAACTCATCGTCTTTTGGACTTCGAGCGGAACTGATCCACAAAAGATATTTCCAGATGCCCAAACGCCCTCAGCGCATCCACTTTCTGAGAGCGCCGGCCCTGCGAATCGGCGGCGGCTTCACCTACCTGAGCACCACGGCGAGCGTGGCGCAGGGAGCCAGTCAAATTTTCAGCGGCATGGGTCTCGTGGGAACGTCCTGGCGCGGCCTCGCGATTGACACCGTGATCAGTTATTTCAAACCCAAAGGCGCCGGAGTTTCTACCGTTTCTCCCTTCCAATATGGAGTCCGGGCGCTTTACGAGTGGGACCTCAAGGAGTTTACAGCAAACGACATGATGTTCGGCCTCGGTTACGGCTACTCCGTGTCAAAAGTGAAGACCTTCGCCACGTTCCGAACGGTCAGCCAATCGCTCAATCTCTCTTTCATCTTTAACTTCTAAAACCCTTCAACTTTTTGCCGTCCTGCTCGTATACTGGAAGGCATGGAACTCTCGTGTCCTTCATGTTCGTCCAAGCACCGGACGGAAGACTATCCCGGAGCATTCGAGATTCAATGTGCCTGCGGCTATTCGATTCTCGTGCCCGATGAGAAATCGCTGACCGCTCCGCTGGACGAGAGCGACTTGCTTCCTCTTCCCGATTTCGACGGCGCTCCGATGGCTCAGGAACATCAAAACGAAAACCTGATTTCCATCGCCGATACCAATTCCTCCATCGATCTCGACGTCTCGATCATGGCCGCCCAAGCCCAAGACGATTCTCCCGCGTTCTCTTCGCTAAATCTGACGGCTCCCGAAGATCTGCCCGACGGAATGCCCTACGATCCTTTCGAACTCGAGAATCAGTGGAAACCCGAAGAGCCCGTCGCCGAGATGGCAGCTCCCCTTCCCTCTCCGAACAAAGCGCGTACGGCGACGCCCGCGGCAACCACTCCGAAACCTTCACCCGCGAAACCCATCGAAGCTCAAGATCTCGTGAACCGGATTCAAATGGCGTCGATCGGCTATATGCACGGTGCACTTTTTGATCTCAACCTGGGGGAGTTCCCGGATTCGCAACTCAAAAAATTATCCGAACGCTGTGTGGCCGTACTCGACGACAAGCCATGGCTTCGCGCCTACGTGTCCAAGGGCTTCGAAAAGCCCGAGGAGCTTCTCAAGAATCGCAAACTCTCCGCGGTGCCCGAGCTGCTCGCGGTCGAAATTTATCTTCACTGCGCGCAAAACCAAATCGCTTGCGAGCTGCTAGCGCACAAAACCTAGAAAAGACGGCTTCGGGCTTTATGCCAAAACTTATCGACAATCATCAATCACGTCTCTTCAATCGTGAACTCAGTTGGCTGAGCTTCAACGAACGCGTGCTCGAAGAAGCGGCCGACACGAGCACCCCGCTCTTGGAGCGCGTGAAGTTCCTCGCGATCGTCTCATCCAATCTCGAAGAATTTTTTCGCGTCCGCGTGGCCGCGCTTTTCCGCAAGGCCGAAGAGCTGAAAGTCGCGGGGAAGAAAGTTTCGAGCCATAAGCGCGACGGCATCGAACTCGACCGTTTGCTAGCGACGATCCGTTCACGCGTCCTGGAACAGAAACACCGCCAGGCCGTCGCCTGGGAACAGGTCGTAATGGAACTCGCGAAATCGGGTCTTCAGATCGATCAATCGCGCTCGCAGATGGCCCTTGATATCTTCGAAGAGAAAGTCCTTCCGCATCTCGCACCCCTGCGCATCACGCCCGATTCGAAAATCCCACCGATCGAAGGCGGTAAGATCCACATCGTCGCCGATCACCCCAACTCTTTCTCGCTCATTCCTTTTCCCGCTTCGCTTCCGCGCTTCTTCGTAGCCCGTTCGAAACATATCTTGCTGACGGATCAGCTGATTTTTCTCTACAAGGACCTCGTGTTTAAGAATCAGGAAGTCCGTGAGATCTTCTCCTTCAAGGTTTCGCGCGACGCCGATATCGATCTCACCGAAGACTCCATCGACTATCTCGATGAAGTCGAAGAAGGAATCAAATCGCGCGACGTCGGTCCGATCGTCCGTCTCGAGGTCGACAGCGTCAGCTTGAGTCCTGCCGTGGATTGGCTGCAAAAGCAGTTGAGCGTTCCCGACGAACGCCTTTATCAGATCTCGTTGCCCCTCGATCTGAGAAGTCTCATGCCGCTCGCGGAACTCAAGCGAAATCTGAAGCTGCGCTATCACTATCCCGCCGCCCGCCGCCCCGCCGTGTTGCCCGAAACACTTCCGCGGCAGCGCTTCTTCCGCATCCTCGAACAACAAGATCAGCTCCTGCATCATCCCTACAGCGCTTTCGACCCCGTCGTGGATCTCGTACGCCACGCTTCGGAGGACCCCAAGGTCACGCGGATCTGTCAGACCCTCTACCGGACTTCGGGGAAAAGTGCGATCCTCGAATCGCTCATGGTCGCCGCGAAAAACGGAAAGAAGGTGCTCGCGCTCATCGAGATCAAAGCGCGCTTCGACGAAGCCAATAACCTCAAATGGGCCCGTGCACTCGAGAAAGCCGGCGTGCGCGTGATCTACGGAACACCCGATCTCAAGGTCCACGCGAAACTGACTTATATCGAGCGCAAGAGCTTGCGGGCCACGGATCCGCCGCGCGAATACGTGCATATCGGAACTGGAAACTACCATCCGAAGACCGCCCGCTATTACACCGATATCGCCATTCTCTCGTCGAAGCCCGAATACTGCTCGGAAGCGCGCCTACTCTTCGATCTCTTCGAAAAAATGGACAACGAGGACGACTATTCTCTCCTCACGCGTCCGGAGGAGTTCTCCGCGAACTTCAAGCTCCTCGCCGTTGCTCCAGCGAAGCTTCACGAGCGTATTATCGAGTGGATCGATGCCGAGACCGAGCACGCCAAAGCCGGACGACCCGCATCGATCAAGGCCAAAATGAACGGCCTCGTCGAGGAAACCGTGATCGAAGCTCTCTACCGCGCGAGCCAAGCCGGAGTGAAAATCGACCTTCTTGTGCGCGGCATGTGCTGCGTAAGACCAGGCGTCGCGGGACTTTCCGAAAACATCCGCGTCCGCTCGATCATCGACAAATATCTCGAACACAGCCGCGTCTTTATTTTTTCCAACGGTGGCGACGACAAAGTCTGGATCTCATCGGCCGATTGGATGCCTCGGAATCTTTTTCGTCGCGTCGAACTCGCGGTGCCGGTCCTCGACCCTAAACTCGCGAGATATCTCAGCGAAATCTATTGGCCGATCTATGCTGCGGACAACGTCAAAGCCCGCGAATGCCATAGCGACGGTCGCTACGTCCGTAACTTCCACCTGGGCACCGAGTTAGTACGCGCGCAGTTCGAATTCGAAAAGCTCGAGGTTCCCAATTTTTCGCCCACTAAAGTCGTGCTGACGACGACTAAAAAAGTCTAGAGAAGATCCATCAGCTTTTCGAGTTTCATTCCGCGCGAACCCTTGAACATCACCACGCCTTTAAGCGCGCGCAGTTCGTCGCTGCCGAGTGTGGAAGCGGCTTCTTCGGACGATGCGAAACATTGAGCCTCGCCCGCTCCCATCTTCTTTGCGGCCTCGCTGAACTGAGGCCCCACCAGGATCAAGCGGCGAGCGCCGAGGGCCATGACTTCCGCGAGGACTTCCATATGATAACGCAGCGATTGAGTTCCGAGTTCGAGCATGTCACCCAGGATCAGATTCACCGCTTCGCCGCGATCGGCGAAGCTCTTGGCAAAGATCAAACCCGCGCGAAGCGAAGCGGGATTCGAATTGTAGTGATCGGCTACGACCGTTTGTCCGCGAGAGTTTATCCAGCTACGACCGCGTCCCTCGGGGACTTCGAGTGCGAGGATCTTCGTCGCGATTGACGAAGCTGTTACGCCGAGATGTAGAGCGACCGAAGCGGCGAGCGCGGCATTACGGAGCGCGTAGGGGTGAGTGAGTTCGCTGCGAAAAGAAGGGTCCACGTTTTCGGGGCGCTCGGGCGTGAGCTTAAGGGCGTCGTGGCCCTTTAACGCTTTGAGATAGGCATCGGCCTCGGGGGCGAAGCAGGTGCCGTGGCGGTCCCAACAGGACTCAAAGAGTTTCTTCTCTTCGTTGAAGACGTTGGCGACGTCCTTCAAATAGAGAAGATGTTCTTCACCGATTGAAGTGAGCACGGCGACATCGGGTTGTACGAGAGCGGCGTGGCGCTCCATGTCTCCGGGTTGGTCGATGCCGACTTCGATCAGCGCGACTTCGGTATCTTTACGCAACGCTTCGAAGGTCTTCGGAATACCGAGCTCGCCGTTCTGCGATTTCTGAGTGGCGATGATACGAAAATGCCCCTGGAGCAGAACTTTCAAAAATTCTTTGGTGCTGGTTTTCCCCGAACTTCCACCGACGGCGATGACACGTGGAGAGTACTTTTCTCGGAAGAGTTGAGCGATCGTGCGATGCGCGGCCTGCGTGTCGTCGACGACCAGGACATTGGATTTTTTTTCCCAACCTCCCCTGAGACTGCCGCGTGCAACAACCACAGCCGCACGCGGGAAACGCGCGAGAATGTCTTCTACGAAATCGTGTCCGTCACGCGTCTCTCCCTTAAGGGCCACGAAAATGCCCAGGTCCGACGCCTCGCGACTGTCGGACGTGAAGAACTCATGCGTTTTTACGATCGATTCAAGGCTCATATCCTAACTCCCTAGCTCCATAACTCTTTGGCCCACGCCGCAAAACTCCGGCCCCGGTCTTCGAAGTTCTTGAACTCGTCGAGACTCGTTCCGCCGGGACTGAGCAAGACCCACGCATTTGCGGGAATTCGCGAACGCAAACTTTCCATCGCAAGACGGAGTGTCTTATAGGATTTCCCTTCGAGACCCGAGCGCGAGCGCGCCTCTTCTCCACATTCGCCGAAGAAGACCACGTCGAGCTTCAGTGCGTCGGCGCCGAGTTCCTTGAATTTTTCCCAAGGATGTTTCTTGTCGCGTCCTCCGAAGAGACAGACGAGTTTTCTCGATGCGTCCTGTTTGAAGTTCGCATCGGAGAGGACCGAGTGGACCGCAGTCAGCACACTCTCTAAGGCGGTGGCCTTGCTGTCGTTGATGAAGATCGGCTTTCCCGTGCCGATGTCGATGCGTTCCATGCGATGGGAAAGACCTCCGAAATTCAAAAGCGCTTCTTTTACGGCGTCATTCCACAAACCCAGTTCTTTCATAACGGCGGCGGCGACCGCAATGTTCTCAGAATTGTGCTCACCGACGAGCGCCTTGCGGTCGAGTTCCGCGCGAGTCACGAGCGCGTCGGTGAATTTGACTTCCTTGAGTTTCGGAGAGCCCAGCAGCGCATGGCGCGCGAAATAGTCGTGAAGCTCCGGACTCGCGGCGTTCGTGAAGACCTTGACTTGCGCGCGATCGAAGACGACGCGCTTGGTGTCGTAGTATTGCTCCAGACTGTCGTAGCGTTCGAGATGATTCGAACAGAAAAACGTGAGCACGCCAACATGCATCGGCAGATTCTCACAGCACTCGAGCTGAAAACTTGAGAGTTCGAGCGCTAGGGTCTCGGCGCGCGGACGCTCGCCTTTGAGACATGCAAGTACATAGTCGGCCAGAGGAAACCCCAGATTGCCGCCGAAGAAGTAAGGATGCCCGCTCGCGCGAAGTCCTTCGCCAATCAAGCTCGTGGTCGTACTCTTTCCGAGTGAACCGCTAATCGCAACGACACGCTCGTCTTGGAGGAAACGCGCAGCGAAATTAATTTCGCTGGTGACGGCGATGCCTCGAGCTTGGAAATCTCTGATCCATTGCTTGGACAGTGGATAGCCAGGAGAGACAACCAGCGTGCGCACGCCGCGGTCGAGAAGAAGTTTTGGATCCGAGACCGCGCCGTCGGTGCCTTTGTCGTCGAAGGAAATGATCTCGGACGCAGAAGTGCCGATAAATTCGAGGAGGCGGCGTACGGAGACGTTGCTGATGCCGAGACCCACGAGGGCTACGGGACTTGCGAGTGTCGGATGCGACATAGAAAACGAGTCTACTGCGAAGGCCTCATGTTTGGAAACGCGCATCTCACGAATAAGGCCGATCCGCGGTTACTCGGTCGGAGCCGCCGCTTCAGCGCCCGGCTTGTCTTTATTCTTGGCGCGTCCGCGCGCGACCGCTTTTTGGATGCGAAGTTTTTGGCCGATTCGGTACAAAAGCACTTGTTCCTCGATTTCGTCGGTGGGGATACGTGTCCAGTCGGTTACAAGATTGCCGTATTTTTCGAGACGTTTGACGACCTGCACGCGCACGGCACTGCGGCCCGTCTGCGAAACAAGTCCCTTAGAAAGACGGATCTCGATTTTGTAGTGGACCTCATCCAAAAGATCGACTTTTTGCGGATCTTCGTAAACCGCAGAGTTGAACCACGCTTGCGTGTACTCCGTCTTGAGTTCGCCCGACTCGCGGCTCGCAGAGATGATCGAATAGTTGTCGAGAACAGCAACGGTAGCGTTCCAGACTTCGTCGTAGGTCGCGACGAAAATACGCGAGAACGGAAGATCGACGGGGCGAGGTGCGGCCTTGGAAGAAACGCAGGAGCTTAAGCCCGCGCCGAGCGCGAGCGCACAAACGAGAGACTTCGATAGGGAAAGAATTCGTTCGCGCACCGATCGCACCTTTTAGGGAGTGACGTTCTGAACTTGGAACTCGTTCGATCCCGCGAGCGCGGGACCGTTCGCGAGATCCTCGCCACCGAGGAAGACGAAGACCTGACGCGTTTTCTTGCTAGGGCTCAAGGCCTCGAGCGTAAGATGTCCCTCCTCGACGCGAACCCACGCTTCGCCTACGCGAGGACTTGCGAAATCAGCGAGGTGCGAGAGATCAGGGAAGAAGATTTTCGAAGTGTCGATGATCGGATCATCGGCGTGTGTGACCAAATTTTCATGGAAGACCGTGACCCAACCTTTTTTATTTCCGGGATCCCAAGTGAGTGTCGTGGGCGAAGTCCACTTCACGTCGCGGATCAGAGAAGGAACTCCCGAAGCCGAGAGACGCGAGCTGCGTTCATGCGTAAGGAACCAGCCACGCATGGATTCGAGTTCTTTTTTGTCTTTGGTGAAAGTCGCGCGAGCAAGCATCGCCTTGGCGAGACCCGAGAAGTTCGTGGATTTCATCGTGATCGTGTTGGAAGGGTTGGTCTCGAGGTCTGAAACAAGCCAGCGGCTCCCTGGAGTTTCTTCGAGGTTGACGACGATATCGGAATCAGTCGCTCCGGGAGCGGAGCGCGACCACGAAACCGCCGTCGAGCGTGGGCGCTCCTGGTTGAGATCCAAGTTGATCGAGCGCGAGGTCGTCCAGTCGCGCGCTTCATAATAACCGAGCTGTCCAAATTCGATGAGCTTTAAGACGTCCACCGCGGGAGCCTTAGCGCGCGCTTTGCTCACGAGTTCGGAAAAAGGACCGCGGACCGCGAGTGCAAAAAGTTCCTGCGCTTGGCCGGGCTCCATTTGAAGCGAAAAGCTATCTTTGCGAAGCGTGACTGGAATAAGGCCGTAACGTTCTTTTTGTTCAGGAACGAAAACGTTACCGGGAACGTCCATTTCGACGGGTCCCGCTTTCATTTTTTCATTCGGAGAGAGAAGGTTCGAAAAGTCGAAGCTGAGAAGTTGTTCTTCGCTAAGAGTCGGGATGACTACGGCGACGTCGACCCAACCGTCACGATCAAGCTTCTTGAAGCCGCTGACTTTGCCCTGGACCTTCTCGGTCGTCTGAGGAAGAGCTTCAGCAGAAGCCATGGTGGCAAAAACAGCGCCCATGACCGGAAATGCAAAACGGCGCAAAGATTTGAAAATGCTCATAAAGAAGCCTCCCACCCCCCTTATAATACAAGCAAGGCCACTTGCCCAATGAGCCTCGGTTTGTTAGCACAGCGTGGTAATTCCCTTATATGCCTGGGTAGCTCAGATGGTTAGAGCGTGGGATTCATAACCCCAAGGTCGGCGGTTCGATCCCGCCTTCAGGCACCAATTTATTTAATAGCCGACCCGGATTTAGACGGCGCTTCGATCCCGCCTTCAGGCACCACTTCCCCACTCAATTTTGTGCCCCAGCGGCGTTGGTCAGTTGCTCCGCTGCTCACGGGCGGTTTGCCCGCTGCGCTGCTCGCTGCCTTCCCGCCTTGCTGGGACGCAAAATTGAGCGGGGGCCCTTGGTGGAGTTGTATCGAATCGCGCTGACTTAATGATGCCGCCGTTGGATTGATTCAATTGTCTTAGACTGCGCCCCTATGTTTAGACACTTCCCAAAAAAAATAAGGCGCTTGGAGGATGGGTGCCAGGTGCTTCTCTACCCAAGCACCTTAGCTCTTGGTCTTTTATCGATAATCTCTTTTGAACTTGGTAGCTTTTGTAACAACAAGTAAAATTATAGTCATGATAGAGCAAATACTTCGTCACACAGCCTCTATTGAAAGCAACTGGAGCAGAGCTAAGTTTCCTCAACTAGCCCTTGAGTCACTCAACACTTTAGAGCTTTGCAAATCACTCAAAGAGATTGAACAATCGGTTGCAGAATGGCTTCTAGAAAGCAAAGAAATCCCTCCTCAAGTTAACCTGTTCAATAGCTTCGGAGAACCACCCGTTACTATTTTTAACAACGGTAAATTTGCTGTGGACATTTACTTTTGGAGGAAAAACGACACCGCTATACACTCTCATGCTTTTAGAGGCGCCTTTAAGGTTATCCATGGTCAGTCCTTGCACGAAGAGTTTCAAGTTAGTTTTCTAGATGCAATCGACCAAGACATTAGTTTTTCAAAACTATCTGAATCCACAAAAACGATTATGAAAACTGGAAGCACACAAATCATAAATCCGGGTACAGAACTCGTACACAGTGTGCTTCATTTAGACAATCCCACCATTACTTTATGCATACGTACCGTCGAAGACGTTGAACTCGATCAGTGGTCGCATTTTAAAACAGGCATTAGTTATAAAAATCACAACTTACAAAAAGAGACTATTAAAAGAGTTTTGTATTTTGAGTTTATGCATTCGTCCAATGCTGATGAAGCCTTAGTATTTTTAAACAAATCGCTAGCTAAAATAAGAACATCTGAACAAATTACTCTCTACGAAGCCATCTCTATGAACACACTAGGATTAGACTACGATGTGGCCTGTCTCGTCTTAAAACAAATGAACATGCTTTTTAAACAACAGGATTGGTTCAAACACTTCGAAGAACACTTTGAAATAATGGAATATGAACTTGATTCTCATCAAGCCTCAAACGCAGTAACAAAAACACTAGCCCACGCAATCAACAATCAATACTCCGTAGCGGAGACACAAAAATTACTTAGGCAAATATCGTCTGAAGACATTAAAAATGTAGCCAAACAACTACTCACTGAGTCAGCAGTCTTAAATGAAGAGTATTCAGAAATTCAGATAGAGAAAATTAAGGCTTTTATATAAATTCTTCGGCGGGCAAACCCTAAATTCACTCTTCATCGACGCTCTTAAGGCTTCGGAATTTCGAAAGTAGAAACGCCTTGGATCTCATCATGTCCAAGGCGTTTCGTATCTCCCATTTCAAGTCAAGCTTTCGCCCGAACGGTGTCCTTGTCTCTTTGAGGCATGGGCGGAAGAGATTGTTGAAAGCGCCCTCGCTTCCACTGGCTGATTTTTGCGGCAACTTTTTCTTCGGCCACTTGAATGGCGCGAATCGGATCGGCGTCATTGGCTGTTGCCAAAAAAGTCCCCCCGACAGAATAGACATCGATCGACACACAATATTCCGTTCCCACGTGCTCAACTAAGCCCATAACGGTCGAGTTCGTCGGTGAGAAATCTTCAAGACGTTGAAGGACCTCTTCGGCCGAGATACGCGTCTCAAACGTAGGTTCGAAATTTTTATAATGAAATTTACTCAACATGGTTTCCTCCGTTACGAGTGGATGTTGTGGAGCAACGCTGTTCCTCGACGTGTTTCCAGCGCATGACATCACAAGCACCGCAAGAAGAACGAACGCTAGATAAGAAATTTCGTATTGCTCTTTTTTTGGAATTGTTTCCATATAACGACACCCTCCCTTCGAATGAGAAAAATAAGTGAAATTGAAATTATGGATTTAAACGAAATGCGTTTTAGGATTTTCGAATTCGAGAAAACGCATGGTCACCAAAACAAAAACAAAGGTGATCTCTCGGGGATCGATACTGCTGAAGCATCCCGCACCTCCTTTCGTGTTTTACGATTCTCGTGGAACCTCTCTAATTTTCGGCACACTCTAAAAAAAGTCAAGAGTTGGAAACTTATCGCCGATAAACCGCTTGAATATCAAATTGTTATTGCGCCCCCGGGCATTGAGCTTGTGAACAAGTTCCACGTTTGTGCAAAACTGCTTGAAAAAAAACACAGTCTCGCTTTCTTCTTCCGTCAGATCCCATTTTCTTTCAAAAATCTCTTTTGAAGGCCAGACGGCATAGGCAATCCATTCGCCTGTTTCGGATAAATGCATTCGAGAACCCAAACTTCCTAGTTTCTTGTAAATAACGGCAGTGCCACTGTGCCAGGCATTTTTAAATTGATCTTCAAGACCATCTTTGACACTGAATTTATAGATTACCGCAAACATCGTCTCGGCATCTTAGCAGAAAACCTATGAATTCAATTTAGCGCTCGCCCCGCTAAGTCTTCCCGATCCCCTGATGAATTATTTACAGGACACGACAAAGAGTTCGTCAGCCAGACCATTATGTAGCTCCAGCTGAACTACCTTCGGTGGAAGAGTTTGGACTTCGTAGAACGATGAAGCGCTTAATATTTGTTCATCGTCTTGGTTGAGCTGCTCTAGAGTGAACGCGCGGAAAGTATCGTCTTGTTCCCAGCAAATTTTGACATTGGGTTTTGAAAGTCGCTTACAGCTCCTCATTTTCCCATATCCTCCAGGAATATTGAGATCAAAAGCGACCTGAGGGCCTTCGCCTTTCAGACTATGCGTTAACTGGCATTCTGCTGCGTTAGCTATTTGAGAAATCAATATCGTGAATACGGTGATGCTGATGAACAAAATTCGAAATCTCATATTCTAAGCTTAGCTAAGTTTCGAAATGCCGAAAGATTGTGAAATTGACACCAGGTTACGAGCGCACGTTGTGTGCGCTCGTGCACGCACTCAGATACCTGACCAAAAAGCAGTAGAGAATGCCCAAAGTTTAGAGAAAAAAACTTAATCCCAAACCAATTACGGCGGGGACCAGTTGCATAAGCGCCGCAATATATTTTTCAGGCGAGGAGATTAACAAAACGGTGCCAGCGCCGATAATCGTTAGCAAAGCAAAACGAGAAAGTAATAGACCCGTTTTTATATCTCCTGAATGAATGAGATAAATTGAATAAAAAAGCCCTATCCCTAAAAATAAATTATAGAAGCCCTGATTAAACGCCCAAACTTTAACAATAGAACCTTGTTCGGCATTTAAGCCGAATTTTTTTAAGACCTCTGGATTCATGAAATCTATGCTTTCAAGTTTGAAAAACAGGCAGTGCAACAGCGCAGTAACTACGGCAAATACAAAAAAAATAACTTTCATATTTTCGTAAGCTATCATTTATTTTTTGCGACCGTATAAAACCTCTGATTGAGTTAGAGGCTCGCAAGCCATTGTAGAGATCCCCAAC
>JBDSDI010000284.1:0-3275 GCA_039920645.1 Bdellovibrionota bacterium
TCCACAAGAGCGGCACTCCGACCGAACGCACGCTCGCGGTTTTGCGTTTTAAGGATGGGACCTCGATCAATGTCCGCGTAGGCGAGAACCTGCTGCGTCCCGCGCACATGTTCCGCTACCTCAAGGCCGGCGAACGCGACAACCTCAAAGCGCTCGTCGACTATCACGTCTCGCGCGAAAAAAAGAACGGCCGGTGGCAGAACGAAAGCGCCATGAGCGATTCCTACTCCCAGCTCCTTGATATCTTCTGTCGCGACTTTGCGCGCTCCGCCGCCCTTTTCGAGCGCGAATACATTTTCTGTTGGCTCGATTGGGATGGTGACAACATTCTGATGTCGGAAGCCTCAATCCTCGACTACGGAAGCGTGCGCCAGTTCGGACTCTTCCACCGCGACTACCGCTACGACGACGTCGAGCGCTGGTCGACGAACATTCCCGAGCAGAAATCGAAGGCGCGCTACCTCGTTCAGACTTTCGCTCAGATGATCGACTACCTGCGCACCGGCGACAAGAAAAGCGTCAGGAGCTTCGCGAACGATCCCATCCTCGATCTCTTCGAAAAGCGTTTCGCATTCTACAAGAAAAAACTCCTTCTCAGGAATGTCGGTTTCTCGGAGAAACACCAGAACTTCCTTCTTCAGAAGCAGCCTAAGCTCATCCGCCATTTCGAAAAGCTCTTCGAGCACTTCGAACGTCTGCAATCGGCAAAAGGTGTTTACGAAGTCGACGACGGCATTACGTCGGACGCCGTCTTCTGCATGCGCGACGTGCTTCGCGAGATACCGAAACTCTATCTTGCCCGCGACGAAGCGGTGACCGATGCGACTTTCATCGAAATCGCCAAGTCCAGCTACGCTGCGAAAAAGGACCTTGTCCTGACCGCATCACGTTCGCGCCACATCCAGCATTTTCAGACGGCTTACCGTAAGCTCCTCAGCTCGGTGGCCGACTCCGAACGCCGCTCGTTCCACCGCATGCTCCTCGAGATCACGATGCGCTCCTCGCTCATCAACCGTCACGACCGCATTACCGGCAACGGCATTATCCGCGTCGCCGATCACCTCGTGAAAAAGAAAGTCGCCATCCGTAGCTCTGAGCTTCTGAGCCTGCTTCCGGAATTCATCCGCTATCAGGTCCAAGGTCTCGAGGTTTCCCCTCGTAACCACAGTACGAACTCCGAGCCGGTCCTTCGTCGTCTCATCCAGATCGTCCAGGACAGCCGCGAAGAAATATGAGTCTTGTCCTCTACAGCGGTGGCCATTACCTCGACAACGAGGCGCTCAACCGAGCGTGCTTCGAGGCGTCGCGCAAAGCCGTGCCGCGCGTGACCTATATCCCTTCGTCGTCGGATTACGGTCCCGAAGATTTTCGCGATTTCGTGACCGCTTTCGAAAGGATCGGCCCCTGCGAGTTCGCTTACTTCCCCATCGACATTCCATTCACCCAAGAAATGCGCACGCGCGCGCTCGAAAGCGACGTCATTTTTCTCTCGGGCGGCAACACGTTCTACTTCCTCAGAAACCTGCGCAGGCTCGGTCTTCTAAAGGATCTGCGCCATGCGCACGCTGAAGGGAAAGTCCTCGCGGGTCTTAGCGCCGGGGCGATCTTGCTGACACCGAACATCGGCACGGCGAGCTTTCCGAAGTTCGACTGCGACGAGAACTTCGTGGGCCTAAGAAACTTCGCGGCGCTGCAACTGACGCCCTTCGAATTTTTTCCCCACTACGCTCAGTCCGAGCGCTACAAAAAGGCACTGATGGCTGCGAGTCGCAAAACCAAGAATCCCATCTACGCCGCGCCGGACGGTTGCGGTCTCGTGGTCTCTAACGGCGATTTCCGGGTCGTCGGTTCCGCGCACGTTTTCCACAAGGGGCATAGCTTTTCGATAGCCAAGACCTCGCGTCGTCCGCGATCCACCGAAGGTAGCGTCGACATCGAGCTTACGGTGACTTAAAAGCGGAGAATGCTCTCCGTAAAGATTCTTCCCGCACTCCAAGACAACTACATCGCCGTGATCGTCTGCGAATCGAAGAATCTGTTTTGGTGCATCGATCCGGGTGACACCGCTGCCATCGCGCGATTTCTCGAAGCCCATCCCACACTTCATTGCGGGGGCGTCTTCTGCACGCACCACCACGCCGATCACGTCGACGCCGTCCCTCTTCTTGTGGAACGTTTCGGCTGCACCGTGTGGGGACCTGATCACGCTCGCATGAAGGGTGTGGCGACCGCTGTCATTCCTAGAGAGATCACGATCCCGCTCGCGGGTTACGAACTTTCGCCGCAGGCCGCGCCACTACACGCGCTGCTCACGCCCGGCCATACGGTGCCCGCGCTGAGCTACGTGCTCGAGACTTTCGATAAACGCTACCTCTTCTCCGGCGATACGCTGTTCGGCGCGGGTTGCGGACGACTTTTCGAGGGCAGCCCAGAACAAATGTGGTCATCACTCCAAAAGCTACGCGCGCTGCCCGATGACACTCTGCTGATCTGCGGTCACGAGTACACGCAGACCAATCTCAGTTTCGCTGAGGGGCTCGGTTGGCGAAGCGAGATCATCACCTTGGAACTCGAGCGCGTGCTCGCCCTTCGCAAACGCGACGAGCCTACGCTTCCGCGCACGATCGCCCTTGAAAAAGAAACGAACCCTTTTCTGAATGCCGACGACCCCGAATTGGCCGCCGCTCTGGAACTGGCTCCCGACACCCTTCCAGGCGAAGTGTTCAGAATCCTTCGCCTTAAACGCAATTCCTTCTGATTTCGGGCTCCTTCGTTACTTAAGTTTTACTTAAGTATTATTTATCAATCGCTTAAGTTTGATATTGATTCATTGCGTCAATCGAGCGACACTAGGGGCCGTTATGATGTTGCGGCTAAGAGTTTTGAGCCTTGTTTTTCTAGGTCTCATTTCCGCACACGCCGCCCTTGCTTCCGACTGCACAAAAGCCATGAGAGGATTGCTGCCGGAATCACGCCGCCTCCGAGAACTGCGCATTGGCGTCTTCCCCACGAAATCCGATATCAAAGTCCTCGACCGCGAACTCGTTCTCGCCGACGGCAAGGCCCTCGATCAACTCACCAAAAATCCCGATCTCGAGATGAGCTACGTCATCGGTCCCGACGATCGTCTCTACCTCGTGAACGGCGCCATCGATCTCGACACCGATCACCCGTGGATGGCCGATGCGCTGCGCGACGACGGCACCCCATGGAGCTTCCCTATCAAAGAAGCGGGCGCAGTGCGCTTCGCCCGCGACACGCCCGGGAAAACAACC
>JBDSDI010000285.1:0-11488 GCA_039920645.1 Bdellovibrionota bacterium
AGCGTAGGGAGCTTCAGCGTGGTTTGGATAGAGATCCACGAAGACGCCGTAAGCTGCGGCGGCTTCGATGAAGTTGTCTTGCACAAAGTCCATGTCGGCTGCCTTGAGCTCGGCCAGGATCGCGAAGCGACTTTGCGGGAAGCGGCGACGAACTTCTTGGAGGAAGTCAGTGGCTTCGAGGTAGTTCTTGTCTTCGAGAAGACGGATGGCTTCGTTGTAGACGACTTCGGGATTTTCCGAGTTCTTCTTCTCATTTGAGGCGCAAGAAACCAGAGCGAGCAGAACTCCGGTGGCCAAAAGGTATTTCATCAAGAACCCGCGCATGATCAGGCTTCCTCCCCTGTTTTGTTAGAGTTTATCCCCAAACCTACGACTTCGTACAGCGCAGCGATCTCATCGGGCAGCAGATAGCGGAATTCACCGCGATTGAGGCCGTTGATGGAGACGCCGGCGAAGCTCATACGGCGAACCTTATCGACGGGACGACCTACGGCTTCGAACATCTTACGGATGATACGGTTTTGCGTGTTGGTGATCTTCACGCGGATCCATTGTTTACCTTCGAGTTCCTTGAGAGGGCGAATATCGAGGAGCTTCAGGAGCTTTTCCTCGACCTTGAAACGTCCACCTTGGAGGCGCTTGAGTCGCGACTCGTCGAGGTGACCGTCGATCTTAACTTTGTAAACCTTGGGGATCTCGTAGCGTTCTTGGTTGAGGCGCTGAGCGAGTTCGCCATCGTTCGTGAGTAGCAAAAGTCCTTCGGCATCCTTGTCGAGCTGGCCGACGGGGAAGACGCGTTCTTTTACGCCGACGAGCAACTCGAAGATCGTGCCGCTATCGACTTGGCGTTCTTCGTTCACGTCGTTGATCTTGTGCGAAAGCAGATCGCGCGGCTTGAAGAGCGCAATCACGACGCGTTTCTGATTGAAGTGCATCAGCTTGCCGCGAACTTTGATGTGATCTTTGCCGGGCAACGCTTTGTCGCCGAGGCTCGCGACCTTGCCGTTGATCGTGATGTCACCCATCTCGATCCACTTCTCGGCTTCACGGCGCGAAGCCATGCCTGCGTCGGCGATAATTTTTTGAACTCTGATTCCTGGTGTTGCTGATGACGACATGGCGTCTCCTTCTGTGTCTCCCGACACAAGTGGGTCCCGTTTTAAAGGGAGGGTTAGTGGTTCTGAACTTCTTCGGCAGCGCGTTCGCTCAGGCCGAAATCGGGGGATTCTTCATCGTCTTTCGAAGGCTCGTCGAAATTTCCGCGATCGGGATTGGCCGCCAGCGGCGAAGCGCGATCGAAGAAGAGGGACGCATCGTCGAGCGCGGCCGCGTCGAGATCGGGACCGTTCTCGGAAACGTCGTCCTCGGAATCTCCGTTGGACGCGTTGTCTTTTTTAGCCACGAGTTCGCGGTCGTAGTCCTCAAGGCTCGGCATATCGTCGAGCGAATTGAGGGTGAAGACTTCGAGGAAGTAAGGAGTGGTTCCGTAGAGGAGCGGACGTCCGGGAGTTTCGGCGTGGCCGACGGTGCGGATCAGGTTCTTGTCCAAGAGGCCGCGCGTGAGGTGACCGGAATCAACCCCGCGTACGGCATCGATTTCGGAGCGTGAAACGGGCTGCTTGTAAGTGATGATCGCGAGGACTTCGAGGGCCGAAGCGCCGAGTCGGACAGGCTTGTCTTCGAGAAGTTTTTGCAAGATGTCGGACTGAGTCGGATTGGAGCGGTACTGATAAGCGCCGGCGACTTTCACGAGTTGGAAGCCGCGCTCTTTGGATTCTTCTATGAGCGTATCCATAATTTCGACGACGGGGCGCGTGTCGTAGCTGAAGGAACCGAGGATGCCCTTGATGCGTTTGAGGGTAATCGCTTTAGGCGAGGCAAAGACGAGCGCTTCGAGGGCACGCGTGATTTCGCCGGTGTCGGTGATGAGGTTCGGGTTATCGAGCGCTTCTTCGGGAGAAACAGCTTCGAGAGCGTCGTTGTCTTCGAGGAGAAGTTCCTCGGAGACAACGAGAAGTTCTTCGGTCGCGGTGGTCGTGATTTCTTCGGTTACGTTGAGTTCTTCGTTCATCGTCATTTTTCCTCAAGGGGGCGGATCAGTTCCAGCTTCCGCCGCGAATCATCGCGTTCGCGCGGTCCATGTCTTCGGCGTCGACTTTGCGGACGATGCCGAGAGCGCCGTAGATTTCTTCTTGTTCAATCGTCGTGAACTGCATGCGGGTCATCTCGAGGACAGCCAAGAAGGTCGAGACGAAGTCTTGAACTTTGTAGTCTTGGGGAAGGAGGTCTTTGAAACCCATGCGCTCCGACATCTCGAAAAGCTTCGCGATGCGCTCAACGGATTTAGCGACGGGAACTTCTTCCATGTAGATCGAGTGAATATGCGTCTTGCGACGTTCGATGAGATCTTTGTAGGCCTTGGCCATTTGGAAAGGATTCGTGAGCGCGACTTCCGCTTCAAGTCCTTCTTGGATTTCTTCGGCGCCAGTGTTGCGGCACGGGAAGACGTCGCGGAACATGCGAGGACGTTCGGAGAGTTCGCGCGCGAGTTCTTTATAGTTCTTGAGTTCGATGAGGCGACGGATGAGTTGCGAGCGGGGATCATGTCCGGTCGCTTCTTCGGTTTCATCGCGCGGAAGAATGACCTCACTCTTGAGGTAGGTGAGAGTCGCCGCCATGACGAGGTATTCACTCGCGAGGTCCAGGTTCAGCTCGCGCATGTAGTTGAGGTAGGAAAGGTACTGTCGGGTGATCTTGGAAATCGACAGCGTTTGGATGTCGAGCTCGTGTGTTTTGATGAGGTGAAGCAGAAGATCCAGAGGACCTTCGAAGTTTGCGACCTCGACGCGGCAGTCGATCAGGACGCTGGGACCTCGTTTTAGGAACGAGGGAACGTTATCGTTTGATTCCACTCTTCCCAGATAGCATGTCATTGCGAGTCATGCGAGAGGAAAGCCCATCTTGCTGCAGAGGGCCAAGAGCCCAATTTTTCAGGACTTATCAGTAAACGTGGAAGAGATTTTGTAGAGCGCCGAGAAAGATGAAAACCGGAATAGCGAGGTAGCGGAGGACTCCGCTGACCGCGAGGATGATGAGAACCCAGGTGCTCCACGATTCCATGCGGTCGATGGTGGCCGCTCCTTGATGTCCGAGGAAGCCTTGGAGAACGCGCGAGCCGTCGAGGGGAGGAAGCGGGATGAGGTTGAAGAAGGCGAGAAACGCATTGAGCTGGACGCCGAGCGTGAGCATTTCGACGCCCGCTCCGGCGAGGCCGCCTTGGGCTTTGATCTCGCCGATACCCATCTGGTGATGGTGATTGAGGTAGGCAAGTATCGCCATCATGAGCGTGGCCATGATGATGTTCGAGGTGGGACCGGCGGCGGCGACGATGGCCATGCCGCTGCGGGGATTCTTGAAGTTGCGGGCATCGATCGGCACGGGCTTCGCCCATCCGAAGAGGGGCAGACCGGTGATAAGGGCGAGGCAAGGGAGCACGATCGTTCCGACGAGGGTGATGTGGGCCATGGGATCTAGCGTGAGGCGACCCATGAAGCGGGGGGTGGCGTCGCCGAGGAGGTCGGCTGTCTTTGCGTGGGCCCATTCGTGGACGCTCAAACAGAGGATGAGCATCGGGATGAAGAGCAAAATCGAACGGATCATTTGCGCGGAGAAGAGGCCTTCCATAGGGGAAGCTTGGAGCGCGTGAGCGCCCCAGTCAAATCTTCTTCCAGAGAGACTTTAGGAACTCAGAGCTGCTTGCAGTAGCCCTGCATGCGGATCTTGTTGGTCCACGAGAGGAAACCGAGACTCGTCCAGTACTCGGTGTTGATGCCAAGGATCTCGCCCTTAGGACACTGCGCTTGGAGGTTTTCGTAGGCCTGATTGAGATAGTTGGTCTGTCCAACGAAACCCAGCACAACAAACTGCTCGGTTTGAGTCTCGATCTTTTTGTCTTTGGAGTACTGAACGCCGCGACCGTAATCGGAGACGTAGGTTTCGTGAAGGCTGTGGGCACACGCGCCAGCGAGGAGCGCGAGGGTCGCCAGAGGGAAAAGCTTCATTACGATTTCGCTCCGCCCACGCAGTAACCGTCAGCCGTGACTTTGCGTTTCCAAACGATAAACAGGAAGTAGTCGATGACTTCATCCTTGGTGAGGATGCCGCGAACGTCGCCGCCGGGACATTGTTTTTGCAAGTCGCCTTCGAGAGTGTTCACGAAGTCGTTATCGAAGTTGAAGCCGAGGATGATCGTGCGAGCAGCTTCAGCGTGCACGACTTGATCGCGTTTGGCGGGGATCGACGAGAGAGAGGTGCTGTTGAGGGACGCGCAGGAACTCAAGAGGACTCCGAGGGAGAGAGTGGCAGCGAGGGTTTTGATTGTCATAGGCATTGCTCCTTGGATTCTTTATTTCGTACTCGTGAGGCAGGTGGCTTTGATGCGGACGATCTCGCCGCTCACGATGGGATATTTACGGGTTTCGCGAACGCTCATAATGTTAGTGAGGCGACCGCTCGGGCACTCGGTCTTGATCATTTCAGGAAGGGCGCGCCAGTAGTTTTCGACGTAGACGGGATTGCCGGTGCGGGGACCGGTCTGGAAGAGGGCGATCATGTCCTGGACTTGTTGGATTTGTTCGTTGCCTTTTTGCGTGCGACTGAAGATCTTGGCGGTGTCCGCGATTTCCTGGAGGTTCACGCCGGTTTCACTCACCTTGATGTCGATGGGCTTCGAGGCTTGGCCTTTACGATCCGAGAAGTCGGAGAGTTGGACGTGGTGAAGCTGCGCGCAGCCTGCCAGTAGTGACGCGAAAGCGATAACTTTTGAGCAAAAAGCAATCTTCATGAGGAGTGAGTCTAAGGTGAAGATCGTGGAGGCGATAGGGGTGATGGTTTTTTTCTGCGAGCGTCTTAAACGCAAAAATAAAAAGCCCGAACTGGGGGAGCCAGTTCGGGCGAAGACGAGGACTACGGCGGCGGGGGAGCCGCCGTAGGAAACCAATAACTGTTAGGCCAGAGCTTCGGTGGAGGAACCGCGTTTGCCGCGAGCGCCCTTGGTTGCTGCTGCATCGGTCGAGGGATCTTCTTCGGTCACGGTGGTCGTGGGAGCCGTTGCGACAGGAGCGGTGTTGCCCGCACCGACGCCGTAAGCAGCCATGACTTCGGCTTCGATCGTTTTTTGGAGATCGAGATTGTCTTTGAGGTACTGGACCGAGTTGTCGCGGCCTTGGCCGATACGCTCGCCTTTGTAGCTGTACCAAGCGCCGCTCTTGTCGACGATACGCTTTTCGGACGCGAGATCGACGAGTTCGCCGACACGAGCCGTACCTTGGCCGTGCATCATATCGAATTCGCACTGACGGAAGGGGGCGGCAAGCTTATTCTTGACGACCTTCACGCGGGTGCGCGATCCGACGACTTCTTCGCCGTCTTTGATAGGAGAAACACGGCGGATATCGAGACGAACCGAAGCGTAGAACTTCAGAGCGTTACCACCGGTGGTGGTCTCGGGGTTGCCGAACATGACGCCGATCTTCATACGGAGCTGGTTGATGAACATCACGCAGGTGTTCGACCGATTGATCGAGCCGGTGAGCTTACGGAGGGCTTGGCTCATGAGACGTGCTTGAAGACCAACGTGCGCATCGCCCATGTCGCCTTCGATTTCGGCGCGTGGAACGAGAGCTGCGACGGAGTCGATGACGAGGAGGTCGATCGAACCGGAACGAACGAGGAGGTCGACGATTTCCAGAGCTTGCTCACCGGTGTCGGGTTGCGAGATCAGGACGTCTTCGATTTTAACGCCGAGTTTGCGAGCATAGTTCACGTCGAGAGCGTGTTCCGCGTCGACGAAAGCCACGATGCCGCCTTGCTTCTGGCATTCGGCTGCAGCTTGGAGGGCGATGGTAGTTTTACCGGAGGATTCGGGACCGTAGATCTCAACCACGCGACCGCGAGGAAGACCGCCGATGCCGAGGGCGATATCGAGGCCGATCGAGCCGGTCGGGATGACTTTGATGTCACTCGCGATCTGCCCGTTTCCACCGAGCTTCATGATCGCGCCTTTGCCAAACTGCTTCTCGATGCTTCCGAGTGCGAGTTCCAATGCTTTTTGTTTTTCGGGATTGATGGCCATGTGTTTTTCTCCTCCAGGTTGACGGGTTAGTCTGCACGGATCGGGCTTGTCCAAAAAATTTGGACTCCCCGGGCGCAGATCTGTCGGTGGGTGCCTTTGCGGGTGCCTGTGCACGCTTCGGGCCACTTCCGACTTTTTTCCGGTACAACTCTCGGCTGTTGAAATCATGAAACCATACAATAGTACGGATCACAAGTAGCCCTTATGGAACTCGTAAAACAAGCTTGCGCGAGCTAAGCTCGGTTCATGTCTGGCTCTATTGCAATATCTAAAAACCTCACAAAAGCAGCTATTTATGCGGAGCTTCATCCTCAACTCGCCGCGATTCTCGAGGGCGAGACCGACCCGATCGCCTGCCTCGGCAATTTTTCGGCGGCCCTGAAAGAGGTCTTTGGCTTTCTTTGGATCGGCTTCTATCTGGTGCGCGGCGAGGAGCTGGTTTTAGGACCGTTTCAAGGCCCCGTAGCGTGCACGCGCATCGCCCGCAGGCGCGGCGTCTGCGGTACCGCGTGGGACGAAGCGCGCACGCTCGTGGTCGATGACGTTGATGCATTTCCGGGACATATCGCGTGCTCTTCGATCTCGCGCTCCGAGATCGTAGTGCCACTGAAGACTATCCACGGGCAGGTTTGGGGCGTTCTCGATATCGATAGCGAAAAACTTGCGAGCTTCGATACGGTCGATCAGACGGCGCTCGAAGAACTTATTCGGCTACTGCCGCATATTTAAATTTTTAAATCGAGCGATGCGTGGCGATTTCTTCGCCGTGACCTTTGGAATCCCAGAGGCCGGAGAAGAGCGAAACCCACGCGGTGCCCAGTAGGAATCCGCCGAGCATGTCGGTCGGATAGTTCCGTTGCAGGAGGAGTTCGGCCGACGCGAGCACCAGCAAGAGCGCGAGTCCGAGACCGATCCAAAGCGACTTCTTTTTCTGGATGAGCTGCGGCGGAAGCGAGGCGAGTGCACCGAGGTAAAGCGCCGTGGCGCGAAGCATGTGCGCGCTTGGGAAAGAATAGCCGGGGTAGAGCGACTCTCCGCTGGGAGTCGGGCGCATTCTCAGGAAGACGTACTTCTCGAGTTTGCTGAGGATGATGAGCGTGACCGCGAGCATAAGGAAGCGGGCGACGCTCTCGGCTTTTCCGATGCGCGCGCAGAGGGCGAGGACGACGACGGCCAGGACGATCGACGGATAGGTGTTGAAGGGGAACACGATGACGTTCGCGACCGAAAGCAGACCTTCGCTGCGGAACGTGGACAGCGTTTCGAGCAGCGACTGATCGCGCAGGAGCAGGGCATGCGTCTGCGTGAGCCAGGCGATGGAGACGAAGCCGACGAAGAGAAGAATGGCGAGGACGATGCGTTTCATCTTCTTCACTTTACTCCTCTCCGCGCGGGCTGCAATCCTGCAGAGTCAGGTGGACGCAGGACCGCGCTTCACGCTAAAAACCGAGCCCATGACCAAGAAGGCCATTCCGTTCGAATTCGTGCTCGAGACTCTTTTCGAAAAGCATCCCATTACCAAACCCATGTTTGGCGCTTACGGCGTCTACCTCGAGGGAGGGACAAAGATCGTGTTCATCCTGCGCGATCGGGATTCGTACACAGACGACAATGGGGTCTGGATCGCGACCAAGGCCGAGCATCACGCCAGCCTCAAGAAGGAGCTCCCTTCGATGCGTGCGATTACGATTTTCGGCGACGGCCCGACCAACTGGCGCTGCTTGCCTGCGTCGGCTCCCGATTTTGAAAAGTGCGTCGGGCGCGCCTGCGAGATGGTCCTGTGTAACGACGAGCGCATCGGTAGCTATCCGAAGCCCAAGAAGATCGTAAAAAAGAAAAAACCTACAAAGTAGCGGGCGCGCTAACGATGCGTTCTTTGGGCAGCTGCAAGAGGTGTTCGATCACGTCGCGGGCGGAGTAGGAAGTTTTGCCTCCGCAGAGGAAGCGGCGAAGCATGATGAGATCATCGCCTGCGGTTACGAGTGCGAGCTCGTTGTAGCCATTCTTCTGCGACTGACCCATATCGATGTTAGTCATCAGCGCGTTGCAGAGACACTTGCGACCCACGGTCTCTTCGAGCTTGCCGCCTTTTTTGAGATAGTCGGCAATGGGCTCCGAAGGACACCGATGGACGAAGTCGCCCGAGGGGCCGACGGCGAGCGTACGAAGGTATCCGAGATCGCAGATGCGAGGACGCGCTTTGTAGACGTCTTCGTCGGAGAGTGAACCGGTCATGGGTGCGACCTTGAAGGGGAAATCGGTGGGCGAAGCGAGCGGGTCGGTGAAGACGCGGTCGGGAGAATTCGAATCGGGCAGACCCCATTTGCGAATCGCGGCGCGCTTGATGGACTCGGACATGCCGGACTCTTCACAGAAAGCGAAGGCCGTGCCGACTTGAATGCCAGCGGCACCGGCATCGCGGGCTTCACGCAGCTTCTCGGGCGTCGCGAAGGAGCCTGCCATCCAGAAGGGAAGGCCGAGGTCTTTGATGGCGACGAGATCGGGAACGTCCTTGATGCCGTAGAGGGGTTCGCCGCTCTCGGTCAATTTCATGGGACCGCGCGGAGGTGCATTGTGTCCGCCTGCCAGCGGGCCTTCGACGATGAAGCCGTCGACTTTGCCCGTCGATTTTTTCATGAGGTGCGTGGCAAGGGTCGCCGAGGAAACAATCGCGAGGAAGAGGGGGCGTTTGAGGGGAGCCTTGACGAGATCGGGAAGCACGAGGGCGGGGTCGAAAGAACTCGTAATGTCCTGATGAACGGTTGTGGTCGCGCCGACCGCATGAACTTTTATCGACGCGGCTTTTTGCTCGGAGAAGAGATCCAGCACTCCGGGGATTTCACGCGGAATGCCCGCGCCCATGAGCACGTAGTCCACACTCGCGAGCATCGCGCCGTAGATGGCGGGAAGATTCGCGAGCTGCAGTTTTTCGAGGAGGTTGATGCCGACGGGATTGTCGTGACCTTCTTTGGCGAGCCAACATTCGACGAAGGCACCGGCGACGCTCAGCTGTTGAAAGCGAAGGCTCGAGCTGAGGTTCGAAAGCGGGCTAAGTTTGTAGGCTTGGCCCGGAGCGCGGCCGCCTTCCTTGAAGTAGAGGTCGATAATCTCTTGAGCGACCTTCTGATCGGGGAAATGCGAGAGCGCGCGACGGGAGTCGCCGTTCGGATCGCCGTCTTGCAAACGGCGCAGCAAAAGTGTGTTGACCGCCGTCCCGGAGACGACGCCCAAGTGACCGAGGCAAGAAACGGTTCGCGCGAGTCTCCAATCGGAGACGCCGGCCCCCATGCCGCCCTGAATAATGACCGGTGCTTTCACTGAAACTACGTTAGCCCACCCCAGGCTCTCCAGTACAGAAAAGGTGTAAGAGTTGTGTGAGTTTGCTAAAGGCTAGGGCCTATGAGCCCAACAGAACTTGTCGCAGGTCTGACGTTTATCGAAGAAATTGATCGTCTTAAGGGCATCATCCGCCAGACCTTCCTCCACGACGCTTCACGACAAGAGAATACGGCCGAGCACTCCTGGCATTTGGCCATGGCGACCTTGGTTATGGCTCCGTTATCCGACGAGCCGATCGACACCGCGCGCGCCATGAAAATGGCCCTTTTGCACGACGTGGTTGAGATCGATGCGGGCGACACGTTTATCTACGACGTCGTGGGAACGCTCGACAAAGAAGCGCGCGAAAAGAAGGCGGCCGATCGGCTCTTTGGACTGCTGCCGTCGCCGTTGAATACCGAGCTGCGCGGTATCTGGGACGACTTTGAAAAACAATCCTGCCCCGAATCCCGTTTCGTGACAGCGCTCGACCGTATGCTACCGATCCTCGCAAACTCGCGCTCCGGCGGCGGTTCCTGGAAAAAGCACGGCATCCTGAAATCGCAGGCCGTGGAGAAAAATAATAAGATCGCCAAAGGTTCCAAGAAACTGTGGGCGTTCTCTTCGGGTCTGATCGAAGACGCCGTTCGTAAGGGTTACCTCGTCGATCGCTGAGATTCTTTTTTGGCTTCGGAGTCGACGAATTTCCAAAAGGTGCCGTTGAGGTCTTCGATTCCGCAGTAGGTCGGCAGGTAGTCGGCGAGTTTACTCTTCAGTGAGAGATTCAAGAGCTCTTTGAAGTCCGGACATTTCTTCTGCAGCATCTTTACCACGGCGAGCGAAGCGCGGTAGTGCAGGTCCGCGCGGTTTTTGTTCTGCTTGTCGTAGGGATGCTGGAGTGTGGTCACGTCCACGCGCTCTTTTTGGCTCGCGAGCCAAACGTAGTTCACTTTGACGATGCCGCCGACGCTGTTGCAGAGGCCTTCCGTGAGCCAAGGCGGAATCGCATCTTTGTATTTCTGGAAGAGAATCACGTGACTCAGTTCGTGCGCGAAGACGCCCTCGAAAGTTTCTTTGGTGACGAGCGGGCCGAGATGGATCGTGAGATCGTTGCGCTTGGTGAAGGCGAGAATATCGGAAGCAGCGCGACCATTGAACTTCGCGATGAACTGCGCCTGATCGGAATAGAAGGTGGCCTTCGTACGGTGGATGCTCCACTCGAGATACATTTCGACGCGGTCGACGATGTCCTGGATTTTTGAATCCGTGAGCCAGCTCGGAGCGTTCTCGATCACGACCGAGTTGGTGGTGATGGTCGTGGCGTGCGCGGCCGTCGAAAGAACGGTCAGAATGAGGGCGATGGACAAGCGTATTTTGTAAATCATGAGCTGACGTGAGAATCGAAGGTTCCGAGCCAGCAGTCAATCACGGGCAATGCCAAATTTCCTGCAAGGACTAACGTGTGATTCACCCTAAGAACGGGGAAGCCGACTCGGATACACGATCGCGGAGCCCTTGCGATCGAAATCCGTGAGCACGAGATTACGAATATCATTCTCACCGCCGCACTGAGGGTAGTGCATGACCGATTTTCGGTCGTAGCTCGTCAGCGGCTTGAAGGACGCGTCTTCGGGACAGGACATGTCCGAGTCCGCACTAATGTGCTCGTGCCGGAATCCGAGCACGTGCCCAAGTTCGTGGCGCACGATACCCGCGAGCCCGACGTCATCGAAATCAAACGACGATTGATCCACGATCAGGTGACGCTCGTTGCGCGGGTAGCTGGGGAAAAACGCGGCCGCGAGGAAGGCTTCGTTAATGCTCGGTTCGATATTAAAGAGGACGCGCGGATTGGCGCTGTCGCAGTGGTCATCCTCTTCCGCGAGATGCACGAAGGTCACGCCGGCGGCCGACTCCCAGTCCCTCATCGCGTGATCGAGCGCTTGCAGGATGCGAGGTTTGAAGGCGTCGAAATCGTTCGAGACGCAGTAGCTGAGATGATTTCTCATCTCGGGCGACCAGATGTCGATGACGTTG
>JBDSDI010000286.1:0-7798 GCA_039920645.1 Bdellovibrionota bacterium
AAAGCATGTCGCCGTTATCTGCGACCACGGAGTCGACGGTGTAGGGCGTCGGCATGACGCCGTCGTTGAGAATCGCCGATGCGATGAGGGCACCGTGAATGGGGCTGAGGGTGGTGCGGTTCGTAAATCCCGCGGCGCTCTCGACGAGTTGCCACATGTTCGTGGGATCGAGGATGAAACGCGATTTCTCGATAGTGATGTCGGTGGGAAAGTTTTTGTTGAAGTGAAAGTTCTCGGCATAACGAGTGAGGTCGTCAGATCCGACGTGGAAAAGACCGAGTTTGCCGAAGACGACGTTGATAGATTTCCCGAAGGCTTCGCGGAGCGTCACGTGTTGGGTGAAGCGGTTAACTGCTTGGTCGGCCACGTTTTTGCGGTAAAGCGTATGATTGCGACCATTATAAGGAATGACGGTTTCGGCATACGCCTTGCCTTGATCGATCGCCGCCGAAGCTGTCACGATCTTGAAGACCGAAGCTGCAGGGAAGGGCGCGCGGATCGCGAGGTGTCCCAGTTTTTCTTCCGGCGTTTTTACGAAGCTTTCGAGCGCAAGCACCGCTCCCGTGTCGGGATTGATGACCGCGATCGCGCCGTAGTCGGGACGGTAGCGCTCGAAATATCCGCGAAGGATGTGCGAGTAGTTTGGGTCGATCGTCGAATAGATCTGAGCCGACTGATGGGCAACGTCGTTTTTGTAGACGGGCACTTCCATTTCTGCGGGGAAGTCTCCCGTTTGGTCGAGGGCCTTGGTGATTTCAGCGGCCAAATAGTTCTGCGTGAGATGGAAGGGGAACTTCAACTGCTTCTGGGAAATAGCCCAGAAGATGGCGCCGCTTAGAAAAAGCAGTGCCATTACAGAAGTCATTAAGACCCATAAGGATCTCTTTGCGTTGATTTCCCTCATCCCTAACTAAGAATTTAACGGTGAAGCGCACACATGCGCAAGTCTGAACGCGTGAAATGACAAAGAGATGGCGCTGCTGCGCGGGCTTGACGCGCGGAATACGTTCAGGTGGGCTTTTTCAGCACTCTCGCGTTGATGAAAGAACGCACGCAGAAAATCAAATAAACGAGCGATGCGCCAAACATTAAGGCTTGCGCAATGCTGGCGGCGGGGCGAGCGACTTCGCCTCCGCTCATCAGCGTGAAGCTGCCGAACAAACCTTTCACCGTTCCGATCATCGCGATGAGGCTGAGCATGGAAGTCGCATGCATGAAATGGCGCTTGTGCTGAGGCTTAAGTAGGGTGAAGAGGCCGAGCGGTAGAACCACAAGGCCGAAGTAAGTCGGGATCAGAGCCGTGGGACTCACGCCGTTTGTAAGGATGTAGGATGCGATACCTAAAGATATAAGAAAGAATGCGTAGACGATTGTTCCGATAGCCATACTCGAAAACTTTCACGATTCGAGAACGGCATCAAGGAACTTCTGCGCGCGCGAGAGGACCTGTCCGGGAATCTCATGACCACCCGGGAAGACGATCGTGTCGACTTTCGCTCCCTGGGCTTCAAGGGCCTTCTTCATTTTTTCGGAATGAGGAAATCTGAGCACAGGATCTTGGCTGCCGTGGCTGACGAAAACGGGGAGGTCCTTCGGAATGCGACAGTCCGCTGGAATCTCGAGGTAGGGCCAGGCGCCCGACATGAGCAAGAGCCCCTTCACGCTGGGGTCATAGTGGCGCCAGGCCCAGTCGAGCGCCATCATGGCGCCCTGGGAGAAGCCTCCAAGGACGATAGACGAGTAGCGCTCCGAGAGTGACCACAAGAAACCCGAGAGAACCGAATCCGTCGCTTTTTTTAAGCGGGCGACATGTCCGGCGTCGTAAAGCGCACCGTAGGGATCCTGGGCCCGGCGCTGAATTTGGGACATATCGAGAGGGAACCACGCGCGACCGCCGAAAAGAGCAAGGTCGGGCGGACTTTCAGGCGCGTCGGGGAAGATCCAGCTGGGCGAGCTCTTCAATTTCATGACCTCGGCGAGAGGCACGAGGTCCTGTCTGTTTGCTCCAAAACCATGGAGAAGGACGACGGCCTGAGAGGTATTTTTACCTTGAATTTCAGTGGTTTTAAGCGAATTGCTCATAGAATACCTGATGTTCCTTGCTAGGTTTAACGCTGTGCAGTATAAGCCCCTCAACTCAGTGCCAGGAGGGCTTCCGATGTTGTCTTATCGTTCTTTGACTATTTTGTCTGTTGTGAGCGCGAGCTTCGCCGCTCACGCTCAAAAAACCGCAACCGTTCTTCCTGCAAAGATCTTCCGAGTCCGTGCGGTCGGGGTCGTTGCGAGTCCGATCACCCAAACGCTGAACGCGAATGGTGAAGCACAAAGTCTGATGTCGTCTTTGGAGCGCACGCTGTCTACGAAGGACGTGGCAGCGACCGATGCGAATCTCCAGGCTCTCTACGACGGTCTCAATCAGTTCGAAGCCGGTCTCGGCGACTCGCTCATGACCGTTGACCTCCAGCCTAAAGCTCAAATGAACGCTCGTCAGACCACCATGGCCGTCGAGTATGGTGTGAACTCGCGCCTCTCCCTGGGCGTGATCATCCCTACCGTTCAGATGCAGGTGAAGACCTCCTTCAATGCCCGGGTCAATTCACAAGCCGCTCAGGTTGCGGAACGCACCCAGGGAGTTCCGGGTCTCGAACAAGGCGTCGCCCAATTTGCGGCTAACACCCCCACCTCGAAAACTTTCGCGGACGGCATCTTCACCTCGAACGGTTACAAGACTCCGTCGGACTTCAACTATTCGGGTCTTGGTGATATCGAGCTCGGCGCGAAGTACCAGTACCTCAACACCGGCAATATCCGCGGCACGTGTCTCCTAGGCTTCCGCGCTCCGACCGCGACTCACACGGCTGATCGCACGAACCTTCTCGATCGCAGCACGGGCGACGGACAATGGGACCTCGCCGCCGAATGCGCGAACGAATTCGATCCCATCAAAACGCTGACTTTCGGAACCGCCGCTCGCTACACGGTCCAGCTTCCGGATTCGCGCGACGAAGTCGTATTGCATGATGGCCAAAGCGGCTTGCCTGACCTGACCGATGCGTCGTCCGTCCAGCGCGTCCACCGCGACTTAGGCGACATGATCGAAGGCGAAGTCTCGGCGAAAGTGAATATCGATGCGGCCTGGAATCTGACCAGCGTCCTCGGCATTTCCTATAAACTCGAAGACCGTTACACCGGTCCGTCCGGATACCAAATCTCGGCGCTCGGCAAAGATACGGAATCGGCCCAGTCCCGCATAGAACTCGCCGTCGGTTACTCCACCATTCCCGCTTTCGCGGCGAAAAAATTCCCCGTCCCTATGGAAGTGAAGCTCGCCTACAACAACATCCTCGAAGGCTTCAACACCACTCGCAGCGCTTACACGCGCATGGACCTGATCGTATACTTCTAAGGAGAAATCGAATGCGTATTCACGGAGCAGCTTTCGCGTCACTCATCGTTTTGGTTTCGGCTTGCGGCATTGTCGATGCTCCGAACAGCAAATATTCCGATATTCCTGGGCTGGAAACGCTTCAGAAACCCGTCGAGACCGGCGCGTACGGCGAAAGCGAATTTCTCCAAACGCAAAACGTGGCGGATGCCTGCGTTTATCTCAAGGCGCTCTCGAAGCTAGAAAATCGCGGCGAGAATTTTCGCCTCTATCGAGGAATCTACGGCGATCCCGAAACCGGCGTGATCAGTGCCGTCCAAGTTCCCTCGGAAAATCCGCAGATCCTCTACAAACTCAGTCGCGAGGCGAACAACGGATCGAGCCCGCTCGATCCACCGAACGTCGAGAAGTTCATCGAGATGGCGCGCGAACAGCAGAGACAGGGTAAGACGAGCTGGGGCAAGCTGAGGCTCCTCGAAATTCTGAAGCTCGTCGGCGCTCAGAAAAAACTCATCCAGGTCCGTAACCAGATCGTCATGGATACGGTCGAATCACAGATTCCCGGGGCCTTCAGCGGCAAGGCGACGAAACTCGAAGGCACGGCGCTCTACCTTGAAGCGCAGAAAATGATCCCTGAGCTCAAGACGCTTTCCGCGTCTGAAGTCCGGAGTCTTGCGCTCCTTGCGACCGCAACTCCCCTGTTCACCTCCGATTCGGGCGAAGGACGTCTTCAGGACATCGGATCGACGCTGGCGATTCTCTCGCGCTCATCCGAAAAATCCAACCTCCAGGACAAACTTTGCCGTTTCGCTCTGTCGCAGCGACTGACCGCTCAGATGATCGTGTTGAAGGGCGTTCGCGACGCTCCCGCGACCACCGAGAGAGGTCTGCTCATCGCTTATCCCGAACAGGACGAAGTGACCTACGCCTCTGCGAATCTCGGAGGTAACTTTGGTCGCGCCCTGAGCGCCAAAGAACTCGAACAGAAACTTGCCAACGGCGAGACCGTGCGCGGTAAGGCTTCGAAAAACACCGCTGCGCTCATCGCCTCGGCAAAAACTTGGCTACGCATTATGGGCAGCTCGGCCAACGCCGAGATTTGGACCAGTAAAACCGCACTCAAAGCGGATCTGCTGAAACTCGGATTCGCTTACTTCGCTCTCGAAATGCCCATCATCGCCCATGAGGAACTGACGCTGCTCGATAATAACCGCCTGCGTCTTAGCGACGATACGCTCGAGAACCTCGTGTCCCTGGGCGAATTGAGCCTCGATGGGATTTGGGTCGCCGAGCGCCTGCGCAGTCCCAGCATGCCCGTGAAAAATCTGCTCACCGAAGCGCAGCTCGAGGTGATTACCGGTAAGAATGCCGAGAGTGTAAAATCAAAGCTCGAGAAGCTTCTTACTGGTCTACTCCTCGAGATCCGCGCCCGTTCCGAGAACGAGAGTGGTGGTCTTGATAAGCTGTCCAGGACCCAGCTCGTCTCCCTGGCCGATTTCTACTCCCGCGCGGGGCGCCAACTCGACAATTCTCTACTCCAAAAGCGTGCGGCTGAGATCCGGGAACTCGCCCGTTAAAGCGAGCTTGCTCTGGGGGGAGCTTTGGTGCATTTTTCTAAACTATGAGCCGGGTCGTCGTTGGAATGTCGGGAGGGGTGGATTCGTCGGTGACGGCTGCCCTTTTGAAAGAACAGGGCCACGACGTCATCGGTCTCTTCATGAAAAATTGGGAAGAACTCGATGCCGACGGCGTGTGTTCTTCCGCCCAAGACTTTGAAGACGTCGTGCGCGTCTGCGAAAAACTCGACGTGCCGTATTTCTCGGTTGAGTTCATTAAGGAATATCGCGACAACGTCTTCCGCCAGTTTCTCGAACAGTACGAAGCGGGCTACACGCCCAATCCCGATATTCTCTGCAACAAGGAAATTAAGTTCGACGTTTTCATGAAGCGCGCGATGGAACTCGGCGCGGACTATTTTGCGACCGGCCACTACGCGCGCGTGCTTCGCTCGGACGGAGGCGGCGTGATGTTGGGGCGCGGCGTCGATACCGGGAAAGATCAAAGTTACTTCCTGCACGCCGTGAATTCTGAGGCGCTCTCGAAGGTCCTGTTTCCGGTCGGCGAACTTCAGAAAAGCGAAGTCCGTGAGATCGCGCGCCGTTACGATCTCGCGACGAAGGACAAAAAAGACAGCACGGGTATTTGCTTCATCGGCGAGCGCGATTTTCGCGAATTTCTTTCGCGCTACGTTCCCGCGAAGCCCGGAGCTTTTCGTAATCTGGCGGGCGAACGCGTCGGTGAGCATGTCGGATCAGCGTTCTACACCCTCGGTCAGCGTAAGGGGCTCGGACTCGGAGGCCAGGGTGAGCCATGGTTCGTCGTCGCCAAAGATCAGAATTCTAATACCGTCTACGTCGAGCGCGGCACGGAACACTCCGCGCTTTATTCGCGAGAACTCTGGGCCAAGAATCCCACGTGGATCTCAAGCGACCCCTGCGCAGAGACGGGAACTTTCGAAGGAACGGCCAAGGTTCGTTATCGGCAACAGGATCAGGTCTGCCAGGTCTCGAAGACCGAAGACGGTTGCTACCTCGTGCGTTTCAAAGACGAGCAGCGTGCCGTGACTCCTGGACAATTTGTGGTTTTCTATAATGGTGACGCTTGTCTAGGCGGCGCGGTCATCGATCGCGTGGGTCCGACACTATGGGAGAGGAACCGCTCATGAAGGTTTTGGTCGCCGTCTGTGGGAGTATCGCCGCTTACCGAAGCGTGGATTTTGTTCGCGAGTTGAAATCGCGTGGACACGACATCAAGGTTCTTCTCACGCACGGGGCTGAACAGTTCGTAAGCGCTCGCGTCTTCGAGACCTTTCTCGGAGAGCTTCCTCTTTCCAATGATGTCTTTGCCACGACGCATGCGGGAACCGATCATATCGCGGTCGCGCGTTGGGCCGAGCGCGTGATCGTTTACGGGGCGACGGCGCATTTCCTGGCCAGTTACCGTGCGGGATCGGCCGAAGATTTTCTGCAGACTCAATTGCTCGCTTTCCGTGGCGACGTCTGCGTAATGCCCGCGATGAATCCCTCGATGTGGTCGCATCCGGCGACTTTGGAAAACTGCCGCGTCTTAGAGAGTCGCGGAGTGAAATTCTGGGGTCCGGTCGGAGGTCGCGTCGCGTGCGGCGAGGAAGGGGTGGGGCATCTGATCCCGCCGTCGGAAGCCTTCGCGCTTTTCGATACGATGTCCTCGAAAGTTTCGGCTACCACCGACGCCCCGAGGGTTTTCATTTCTATGGGACCCATGCGCAGTCGCATGGATGCCGTGCGCTATTTACAGAACGAGTCTTCGGGTCGCATGGGTCTTGCGCTCGTAGAAGCCTGGAAAAAATCCGGTTCGACTCCTAAGGTCCTGCTCGGTCCGGTTGAAGAAACGATCGCACGCGATGTCGAAGGTCTTGTGGGCCGCCATAATCTGCTTCGCTACATCGATGATCGTGATTATGCGCGCGCTCTGGAAACCGAATCCGCTCTTTGCGACGTTTTTTTCTCGGCCGCGGCCGTGCTCGACTTCGCTTTCGAAGTGGAATCTTCGCAAAAATTTGACAAAGATCAGATCGGTGCGGGGCTCGCGCTTCGCCCGGTCGAAGATTTCGCGGCGAGTTTCGGACGCCAGAAAAAAGATGATCAATGGCTCGTAAGTTTTTCGGCCGAGGTCGAAACTGACGATCGTGCACTTCTCGAAAAAGCGCTGTCCAAGAAACTCTCCAAGAACGCGGATTGGACGCTCGTGAACCGCGTCGCAAAAGGCTCCGGCCCGCACGCGTCTTCGTCCGAAGCATGGATCCTCGACCAAGATCAGGGCATCGTTTATCTGGGCGAGTCGCGCAGTAAGACCGAAATCGCGGAGCAGCTCGTCAGCGAAATTCGGCGCGTATGGATGCAAACGCGCGATGCTTCCACGTCGAAGCTTAGCGTCCACTAAAACCGGACCCGTTACTCCTGACGGATTTCCAGAGGCTTGTCCTGCGAGTGATCGTAGTCGTCGAGCATTTGGTTGATCTTCGTTCCGAGATCCTTGCGGTCGGAGACGCGCATTTTGAATCCGTTGAAGGACTGACTGGGATCGAGTCCTTTAGGTGTGAGCAGGTAGTAACCTGGCTCGTCGATCACGATCGTGGATGAGAAATGCCGTGGAATCTGGGTTTCGGTAAAGATGAAATCCTTGATCGGGCGCGGAGCTTCGTTCTGGGTGATGACGTGCAAAGTCCACGTGGAAAACGCGTTGGCTTGGGACGCGTCGAGACTCGTGAGCTGAGGAGCGATGCGAAAAGTGACGTTGAGCCGGGCGGGGAAGGAGATGGGAATCACATCAGTATCCGCGAGCGGGTAAAGAATTTCGATGGGAAGATTGCCC
>JBDSDI010000287.1:0-4703 GCA_039920645.1 Bdellovibrionota bacterium
CGCAAAAGTGAAGTACCAGATCGTCGGCGAAACCGAGACCGATCTCCCGCGCGGTCGCATTTCCGTCAAAGCTCCCATCGCTCGGGCCCTGCTCGGGAAAAGAGTCGGCGACGAAGCGGTCGTGAGAACGCCCAAGGGCGAGACGACTTACGAAGTCGTCGGTATCGAATACAAATAAACGCTTCTCTCTCAAGGAGCTCACGTGAGTGTGAAACAGCCCTGGGATATCGAGGTCACCTACCTGAAGGGCGTAGGCCCGAAGTTGGCCGAATTCTTCGCAAAGGCCGATGTTCATTCGTTTTGGGATCTGCTGCTCTTTTTGCCGCGAACCTATGAGGATCGCCGCACGCTGCATTCCTATGTCGACATATTGAAGCTCTCGCAGACCGAAGAGCACGTGATGGGCGTCGGTATTATTGAGAAATATCATAAGAAGCAGGCCGGTCCTCGCGGTCGTCGCTGGACCGAAGCGCTCGTGCGCGTCGTCGATCCTGCAGACCGAATGGCCGCGCTTGCGACGACGCAGACGCCGCAAGCGACGCTGATGGATCCTCGTGTGCTCTTCACTTGGTTCTATGATCCCGGTAACGGGATCGAGAAACGCTTCCCCGAAGGCACGACCGTCGTTTTTCACGGCAAGACTCAGCTCTTCCGTTCGGTGGTGCAGGTCGTACATCCCGAACTCCAAAAAGCCGAAAGCGAACTTCCTCCCTGGGAATTCGGAGGCTTCATTCCGGTTTATCGCGAGATCTCGGCGCTTTCGACGCGCGTGATCCGCAGGATCATGGCTCTAGCGCTCAATCGCGACGAGATGAGGCTCCTCGAAGATACGCTTCCGGAAAGTTTGCGAGCGGAACTGAAACTCCCCGATCTCAAGACGAGTCTGAGGGAACTTCATTTTCCAAAACGCTGGACGCCCGCCGCTGAGCAACCTGTGCCCGCAGGCCCTTACTTGCAGCGCGTGGCTTTCGAGGAACTTTTCCTCATGTCGCTCGCGCTTCAGTTGCGCAAGAGTGAGTGGTCAAAGTCCGCTCTTACGCATCGACTGCGGGTTCCGAGTTTCTCGTCCACGGCCCAAGACCGTTTGGGTGGCTATCTCTCAAAGCTTCCCTTCGAACTTACGAGCGGCCAGCACACGGCTCTCCAAGATATCGTGGGTGATATTTCCCAAAAAGACGCGATTATTCCTATGCATCGCCTCGTGCAGGGCGACGTCGGCAGCGGGAAGACGATCGTCGCATTCGCGGCGGCGCTACTGATTGTTGACGAAGGTTTTCAGGCGGCGATGATGGCGCCCACGGAAATTCTCGCCGACCAGCATTTTCAGAATTTCTCTAAACTCTTTCCCGAGCGAGCGCATGAATGTCTCCTTCTCAAAGGAGCGCTCACAGCGAAGCAGAAAAAAGAAGCGCGAGCGGCTTTGTCCGACGGTCGCGCGCGCTTCGTGATTGGGACGCAAGCTCTTCTCACCGACGATACTCTCTTCGACAACCTTGGTCTCATCATCGTCGACGAACAACATCGTTTCGGCGTAAAACAGAGGATTCTTATGAAGGGTCAAACCTCGGGAGTTTCTCCTCACCTGCTCGTCATGACCGCGACGCCGATTCCGCGCTCGCTCGCACTCACGATCTACGGGGATCTCAACATCAGCGTCATCCGCGATAAACCTGCGGGACGCATTCCCATCGAAACGCACCTCGTCCGCAAGAAAGCCCATCAGGCGCTCGCCAAACGCCTCGGGCAGTTCCTCGAGGAAGGACGTCAGATTTACCTTGTCTATCCGCTCGTGGAGGAGTCGGAAGAGATAGATCTCAAAGACGTGCAGACCGCTCATACCGAATGGTCGCTTATCTTCGGCCAAGAAAAAGTCGGTCTTCTCCACGGACGCATGAAGAGCAAAGAGAAAGAAGCCGCGATGCGCGCGTTCAAGGCCGGCGAAACGCGCGTGCTCGTTTCGACGACTGTAATCGAGGTCGGCGTCGACGTTCCGAATGCGAGCGTTATCGTCATTGAGCACGCCGAACGTTTCGGTCTCTCTCAGCTTCATCAGCTGAGGGGACGCGTGGGGCGGGGAGCCACTAAGAGCTACTGCGTCCTTGTGGGACCGGATAAGGCCGGACCCAATGTCGAGGAACGCTTGGGGATCATGGTCGAGAGCGACGACGGTTTCCGCATCGCGGAGAAAGATTTGGAGATCCGCGGCCCCGGAGAATTTTTGGGTCGGCGCCAGAGTGGACTGCCGGGCTTCCGGGTCGCACACATCATGCGCGACGTCCACTTGCTCGAGCGTGCTCGCGAAGAGGCCGAAAAAATTCTCGAGCGCGATCCCGAACTCTTAAAACCCGAGCATGAAAGCATTCGCGATATGATGCAGCGTTGGTGGGGTGGAAGAATGGAACTGACCCTAAGCGGGTGAAGGTATGGGGTTGAGAAATCAGTTCTTCAGGGCACGTAGCTTGTCGAGGACCTCGACGGCGTAGTTCGCCCACTGGGCCCATGAGATCACCGCCCCGATCTTGCGATCAGGACCGATCAGGAAAGTGACGCGATTGGCAATTTCCAGGACCGGCATCAGAACACCGTAGTCTCGACAGACTTTCTTCTCGGTATCGGCGAGAAGAGGAAAGCTCAGGTTCTGGTTCCTCGCAAAATTCTTGTGGTCTTCCACACTGTCCACACTGACGCCGTAAACCGTCGTGTCGAGGCTGGAGAAGGCCTTGAATTCGTCGCGGAAACTGCAAACTTCTTTGGTGCATCCATGCGACTCGTCCTTCGGATAGAAAAAGAGCACGCGCCAACGACCGTCGGATTCTCTGAGGCTATGGGAGTTCCCGTCCTGGTCCTGAAGGTTAAAATCGGGAGCCATATCGCCCACGCCGAGATGGGAAAGGCCGAGAGTTTTTTTGAAAAGAGAAATCATGGGTTTGGTTATACCTTGGGGGGATAGGGTTCCGAAAGGCCTAGGATCCCCTGCTTTCCAACGAATATTGTAGAAGCCAAAACGCCGTTCTCTCTGCTAGAATTTGGACATTATGTTGAGCATTTGGCATGTCCTTTTGTTTCTGATCATCGTCGTCATCATCTTTGGGCCCTCGCGCCTTGAGCAGCTCGGTCCCTCGTTGGGTCGCGCGATCCGCGGATTCAAAGAAGGTCTGAACGGGGAACTCGAAGGCACGGCGAAGAAGACCCCGACCGAAACCGCTTCGACCGACGTGAGTAGTCACCCCGAAAACAAGATCTAAAATTCTAGGGCTTGGGAGCCTGTTTTGTGGCGGGATTTTCTGGCTCCGCTGGAGTTGCATCCGGCGTGGTCGAGAGCTGGACTTTCTGACGGTTGATTTTGCCTGACGCTTTCTCGACTCTCAGCGTGTTGTTTTGAGTAGAGAAGTAAATTCTTTCACCTTGAATGGTTTGATCTGCGTCGGAAAGCGACGCGATCTTTTCCAGCATGAAATCGCCCGTCGAGGGCGTAAAGAGCGCTTGCTGACAGTGGGCCTTTCGGTCCGGAGTAATAATCTCTACGTTTTCTTCCATACGGATTTTTTGAATATCGTCTTCCACGAAAGAGTAGAGCTTCTCGGCGCGAAGAATGATTCCGTTGTCGAGCGTCGCCTCGGCGGCGCCCGTCGCTTCCGATCCCGAAGGTGTTCCGTCCGACGCAAAGAGAATGCGAAACCCCTTCGAGTTGAAGGTCGTCGTTCCGATCGAAGCTTGAACCTTGGCGTTTGAGCTCGGATCGGAGGATGCCTTGAGATACATCTCTTTGAGAGTCTTAGCTTCCTGCGGAACAGCGTCGTCCGTTGCGCGCGTAGCGGAAGCTTTCGCTTTATTTTTCGTTTTGGGAGCCTCGGTCGCCGCAGTTGCATGGGCGAAGATGAGATCGAGGATCTTTCCCTTCAGTTTGTACTGAGGATGGATCACGGAGACATCATCGATGAAATGAGCCTGCTCGGCGATACTGTCGAACTCGAAAGATTTTGAGGTGATTTTTAGGGAAATACCCGCGTTGATTTTTTGTTCCGCTTGAACGGATTTTTCGATACGAAAAAGATCCTGGCTCAGGTCAACATACAATCCTTTCCCTTGGAGTTTGAAGTTCTGAGCTCCATGCATCTGAGTTCCGGTCAATGGGGCCAGTCTCACGTTCTCAGTCCCATGGAGTGTTTTCGATTCCGCTTCGTAGGTGACGTTGGATGTCTCGAGTCGATAGGAGTCGGGCGTGGCGATCGTAGTGACCCCCTCCGTGCGAAAGTCCTGCTTAAGGGTGTCAAGTGCCGCGACTTCGGCCTGAACTTCGTAGATGGAGCCTTGGGTGCTCCAGATTTTGGCCAGAATTTTGTGCAGCAGCCCTATGCGCTCTTCCTGAAAGAGCTGAGCGTTCTGGGCCTGGATCTCCATGGAACGGTTCATGAGGCGTGACTCGACAAGATTGAAGTTCTTGATCTCGATGTCGGGATGTCCGGCCGGAATTATTAACGCGGCGAACATGATCTGCAATCGCTTCATTAGAGTTCCTAATTTACAATGGTTTTCAATGTCGTACATCCGCACTCTGGCCGCATTGGTGATTCTTGTTGGGGCGCTGCCGCTGAGGGCCGAAGTCTGGCCCTTCGATCAAAGACAGGTCCTGCTCGCTCAGATCGAAGGAACGGATTTTCCCGATGCTCTAACGACCGCTCAAGTCCTCGACGTCTTCGTCG
>JBDSDI010000288.1:0-3257 GCA_039920645.1 Bdellovibrionota bacterium
CCTGATCGTTCGGATCTTCACGGCTTACGAGTCGCACGGAAAGAGCCGCGATCTTCTCCGGATCAGAAATGTCATGGCGATCCGCGATCTGTTTAAGAATGCGGCGTCGGCGCTCGCCATCACGGTAACCAATCGCTCGAATACGAGCCTGAGCGAGGGTTGGGGAAAGATCACCGGAAATTTTTTCAAGTGCATCCAGAGCTTCAATCTCATCGAAATATCCGAGGGCGAGGATGCTGCCTTCCTGAATCTTTTCCGAAGAAGCGTGGAGATTCTTGAGTGCGACTTGTCTGGCGAGGGGATTTTGCTCCTGGGCCAGTCGGGTGATAGCTCCGAAGTAATCATCTTCCGCAGGCATTTCGCTATGCAGAGTCTGAATATCGGTGAGACGTTGTCTTTCAAGTTGGCTCAGACGAGGCCGAGTGAGTTTCCAAATCAAAACTCCGCTTACGATGAGCACAATAATGATGAGAAAAATTTTTCGCGTTCGTGGGGAGGGCATGGAAATATTTTAACGCGAGTCTTCGCCAATGGGGGGCTTGCGAGACCTAATTTTCAGGGCGCGCAGTCGGCACCTTGGCGATCGAGCTTTTTTGACTCTCTGGAAAGGGCCGCGAAGGTCGGCTCGAGGGCCGGACTTTGCACGGCGGCACGGTCGAGAATTCTTTGCGCTCGCGATCGGGGAATTTCGAGAAGTGACCTGAGAGCCGTGGCTCGGACGGACGGATTGGATTCCGTCAAAAGCTTGACGAAGATGCTTTCCGATCCCGGAATACACACGGCCGCGAGCGCCTGAGCGACGGCCGACCGGAAGAGAGGAGACGGATCGTGGGCAAGACTTTCGATGGCCGACGCTTTCGCGCGAGACTCATGGGGCAGGGGCAGAACCATGCGAAAGGCCTGGCCGGCGAGTTCGGGATCCCGAGCGCGGTTATCGATAAAATTTTCGAGAAGCTCGCGCACACGACGATGAGTGGGATCGATACTCAAAAGCCGCGATGCGGTCCGGAGACGTACGCCCCGATCCTTCCCTTTTTCTACCAGTTCGACGAGCTTATTTTCGAAGGGCGCCCGTTCGGACGGAGCTGAAATTTCAAAAAGCCGTAAATTCAGCGCGAGGGTTTCAGAATCGCTCAGTGAAGAATGCTGCGACCAGAATTTTTTGAGAAGCTCCCCGCGCTTGGCCGTGTTGCCAAACCCCAGGGACTCGATCGCCGAGCTTCGAACCGAGGCGTTGGCATCTTTCAGAAGAACTTCAAGAATGGGAATGGCGACCTCGTCGCTCACAAATCTTGTGGATTCGGCGACCTGCTGCCTGACTTCGATTTTACTCGAAGTCGCCCACAGTGGAAGTCCGGGGGCAACGAGCGGATGATGCAAAGGCGCCTGTCTTTGCAACGCCGCAATGAGCGCGGTCGAGGGTGGTTTCGGGTTTTTAAGGACGGCTTCGTCCAAAGCAAGTGTTTCTCGGTTTAAGGTTTCCCAGTCGAGTCCCTGCGGAACGGGAGGGCGTCGGTACCAGAGGATCATAACGATTGCGATTGCGCCGAAGCCGATGAAGGCACCGATATAATAGCGTAAGCGTGATTTCATTTTTTTTAGGCTAAGGGAGCGCAAGGCTTAGCGCAAGTTCTACCGCGGTTCAGAACGATTTCTCGCCCACCGAACCGTCGCGGTTGAGCCACTCAATTTTAGAGGATGCCGAAACGACGACGAAAGCATTGGAGGCTTCGGTCACGGAGATCGAGGAATTTTTGGACGGCTCCAACACGCGGTTATGCAGCACAATATGTCCATTCTCTAAAACCACCGCAACTTGGTCAAGCTTCGACAGGTAAGCGATTCCCCGCGGATTTGTTTCGACTTGAATCGTTCTCTGAACGTCCTGAGAAAAGATGCTTCGCGGACCTTGATTGTTGGCCAAGCGTTTAAGAACCTGAATTGAAGAGCTCTGAGAACGGACCACGAAAAGTTCGTTATGAACCGGATCTAAGCTGAGCGCGATGCTCCCGCTAAGTGCTGGATTGTCGATGACGCGGAGGGGAGCAACGTTACCTTCGGTCTCAATGGGGAACGCTAAGATCTCCGTGGGTTCACTCGTCATAACGAAAATTTCGCGGTTCGCAGCGTCCACGGCGAGTGAAACAATTTTGTGGAGGCGAGTCGAAGATCCTCCGATAACAAATGTTTTTTGGACCGAAGTCGATTTGTCCTGGATGTAGAGCGCGCGATCGTAGGCAAAAGCAAAAATTTTCCCGTCGTCGCTCATCTTAATGGCGCCGGCGGGAGCCGCCGCAAACTCATGACGAGAACAACGCATTTTGAGGTCTTTAATTTGGTCTTCACTTCGGGTGGCGTCAGCTATTTGACGACACGACGAGAGTTGATCTTCATCCACCAAAGCCTGAGGGTTTACTCGCAGGGGTCTGCCATTGCTGAGCGTCAATCGTTCACCCGCGTGGGCGACGGATATGAGGCCCACAAGCATCAGCGTCCCCTTGAGTAATTTTGCAGCGCTTTTCATGACCTCTTTATCATCGGCCTTTACGCGCTCGACTTGTGTGAAGATCACGTTAACGCACAGTGTTCTTAAATCTTTGATTGATATTCAATAGCTTTCCACATGACGCCGATAACTTAGAAGGCCAAAAAAGTTTTAACGGGAAGCGAACGAATAATTAACAAAGGACCGAAGGGAAATGTTCGATAATCAAATGACAATGCTGCGGACGACAAAATATTTCCGACGGATCGCTACGCGTGGAATGCTTGCGCTTGCTTTCGTTGGACAGGTTTTCGTTGTTTCTTGCAGTCGTCTTGGTAACGAAGGCATTAACGACGGCTCTCTCGGCACACGCATCAAAATTGTCTCGGGCAATGAACAATTGGCCCCGCCTTCCCAAATTTTTGCGGACGCGCTCATCGTTCGGGTTTTTGATCCCATCACCGACAAGCCCATCCCGAACGTTAAAGTTTTCTATAAAGACGTGACCCCGACCGACACTGGCGCAAAAATTCTCAGTGAATTTGCGCTGACCAATGAGGATGGACTGGCCTCGGTTCGCGCCAAGTCCCCAACCTTGTATGCCACGGCCTTCAAGGTCGAGGCTTCGGTCGAGGGGACAAACATCAGCACGAAGTTTGATTTAGGAACCGAGTCCGTCGGAGCCTGCACGAGTTTCACCGCGCGGACGAGCGTCAATCCCGAGCCCTCCGCTACCGAAATCCCGGTCGTCGCCGGCGAACGGTTTGGTCTC
>JBDSDI010000289.1:0-10640 GCA_039920645.1 Bdellovibrionota bacterium
AGAAAGGCGCCCAAGGGAACGTCGCTGATCATTTGATCCGAGACACTGGACTGGAGTCGGCGATCAAGCTCGTCGAGCGCGGCGGTTTCGGATCCTTGAAAGGGATTGCGAAGCGCACGAGTCACGGCTTCGAGCGGCGACCAGTAGCTTTTTGCTAAAGATTGGAACGGAGTGCCTGCGCGGTTTCTTAGGAACTCCAAAGGGATCTCAAGAGAAGTGCCGGGGGCCAATTTGAAAATTTTCTCGTAAATAGAATGGGGTGCCGGAATGCAGCCGTTTTGGACATAGAGAGCCGTGGCTTCCATGGAAAGACGCCCTTCGAAATCCGGATGCTTTCGGAATGATTTGAGCTCAGATCCGAAGAGGAAACTTTTGCCCTGCCAGCCGTAATAGAGCGGCTTCTCGCCCAGACGATCCCGCGCCAGAAGCAGTTTTTTTGTCTGAAAATCCCAAACCGCGAGCGCGAACATGCCCGTCGAGCGACAAAGCGTCTCCTCAAATCCCCACTCTTCAAAGCCAGCAAGGAGGATCTCCGTGTCCGAGTGTCCCCTGAAACGCTGCCCCCGGTCCTCGAGTTCTTTTCTTAGAGCTTTGAAGTTGTAGACCTCGCCGTTGTAGATCGTGAGATAGCGGCCCGAGTTCGAGCGCATGGGTTGGGCGCCGTCCGGTGAAAGATCGAGGATCGAAAGGCGACGATGCCCAAAGAAAAGACCCTCTTCGCTCCAGAAACCTTCGGCGTTCGGGCCTCGGTGGGCAATCACGTCGGTCATTGCCTTCAAGATGGCTTGGCCCGCATCCTTAGCCAAGCTTGAGCTAAAAAATCCGACGAATCCGCACATCGAATTATTTACTTTCGAGCGCCGCCGGGCGGAACACGACCCTTAAAGCGTAACAAGGGATGATGTAGCAGAGGTTTTCCTCGTAAAATTCCTTCATCCAAGTGGAGGAATTGAAAATCAGTCCCCAGAATTTTTTCCAGGGACGCCTTTCGAAGAAGGGTGTGTCGAAAACATAGTTGATCGAAGTGACTTCGATCCGAGTCGTCCCATAGAAGCTAGGGACTTGGCGACGAAGCTGCTTCTTTTTGTCGACGAAGTAATAGAATGTGTAGAGGCCAAAAAATCTTTTATGGGTGTAGTCGGAATAGAAAAACGGGTTCGAGAAGTGGGGCATGAACGCCCTGCAACAGCCTCCCGGCTTAAGAACACGCACGATCTCTTTCATCACGAGTTCGAAATCGTCGAGATGGGCAAAAAAACTTTTGGAATGAACCTCGTCGACGCACGCGTCGGGAAGAAACGAGAGGCCTTTGTTGAGGTCGGCCACAATGTCCACACCGGGAAGGTCGAGAATGTCGGCTCCGATATGAATCTCTCCGACTTTGGGTTCTTTTTTAGGTCCGCAACCCAACTCGAGAATAATCGGCTCCCGGGTTCGGGCCGAGCGCTCAAAAACGCTCGGCAGATCGATTTTCAACAACGTCTCGGGACTCTTCGTCATAGCGCGCTAAGCTAGGCGGGAATCGTCTTTGCCGCAACCCCAGAGAATCTACGCAGCTGACAAAGCGGTGATCATCCTTTCAAATTTGAATTGAAGAAAATAAAGAATCGGCACATATTGGCGGCATCGAAAACCCGTCGACATCGATACAAGAGAGCCGCTGGCTCCGCAGAAGTTTTCTAGTCTGGATGGCTCTGCTGGTCCTGGCCGTCGTGCTTTCCGCGAACCGCGCCGGCAACCCTATTCTCGCGGCGTCCCTCATTTTGTCGCTCGGGCTGTGGCCGCTTAGCATCTTCAGACACCAACGTGATTTGTTCTGGGCGCTGATGCTGGTCCTTCTGCAGATTCTTTTTGCTTATGCCGTAACTCTTTATTCGGAGTGTCACGCTTACGTGGACGCCGTGCTTCCGGGCAACGTTGACCAGGAGATGTATCTTGCCCAAGGCGGCGCCATCGCTGAGGCCACCCGCCATATCAGCATCTGGGTTCTGAAATATTCCGACTACTCTCAGTTCAGCGCCCGCAGCTACCAGTACACCGTAGCCGCGCTCATGCGTTTCACGGACTCCCACGATCCTCTCTGGATACGGATCTTCAACTTCCACATGCTCTGGATCGCGAGTTGGGGATGCGTAAAATCAATCGGCGCACTGCTTAAGAAACCTTATCCCGCTTGGACGGCGTGGCCCCTTCTTATGATGCCGTCGACCAACCTTTACGCGATTCTCGTTCTTCGCGAGAATCTCATGACCGCATGCCTCGCCGTCTTCACTTTCTCTTTTCTGTCCGGGAATATTTTCCTCATGCTTTCTACGCTCTTCGTGCTTTTCTATTCTCGGGTCCCGATGGTTGCGATCGTGATGATCTACGCCTTGCTCTTCGTAGCGCTCAAATGGGCTTACTCCGAGAAGAGCTCTCCTCGGTGGAAGCTGCCTGCGGTTTTCGCCCTCATCTCCGGGTTTTGTTTTCTGTTTTTTTCCGGCATGCTTACTGATCCTTTGCGCAAGCACCTCGCTTCGCTCTTCTTCTACATGCCTAGCTATGAGTTTAAGATGATCCGCAGCTTTACGCTGCGTTTTATTCCCGCCTTTTCCGGAACGGAATTCGCGTTCGCAAGCCCCTACCAGTGGAACGAAAATTACAGTCTCACCCGGGCCTTCCTCGTGAGGCTCGTGCAATTCGACAGCGTGCTGATGCCGGCCGCCCTGCTCGCTTGTTGTTACGGAAGCCTGAAATTCCACCGTGACCGCGTTACCGCCTTCGCTTTGGCCACTCTGTTTATCTTCGTGCTCTACGTTTACAGTTATGTCGCACTCTACGCGCAGACATTCATCCGGCTTTACGTTCCCTGGTATCCTATCTTCATGATCGTGGTCCTTGTTTGTTTGATCCGAAGGAGACAACCGCTTGTCGAAAATCTTTAATTCCTGGATTCTCTCTTTGCTGATTTTTGCCGCCGCCGGAGCCCTCATCGGCGCCACTGTCGGCATGAACGCTCAAAGTTTCCGCTACGGAAGCTTCGCGCTCGAGATTCCCAACTCCCCCCTCACGCCCTCTCCCAGCGTGGAAAGAATTACCGAAGCGCTGGGAGAGAGCTATCCCGAAAACGATTTCAGAGTTTCAAAGATCGATACTTTGCGCCTCAACGTGGCCTTCATGCATCCCTCGAATCATCTCTTAGAGATTAAAGACATTCTTCAGACTCTGGAAGAAACTTTCAAGAAAGAGCTCGGCGAAATGCGGAGTCAAAACGCATCCGAGCGAGGCACGATCGAGACTTCGATTATGCGCCTCAAAGCGCTCGGCGAAGGCAACAAAGATCCCATGGTCCTGCTTTTGACCGCCAAAGAGATCAACGCCCTCGAAGCTGCTCTCGCCAAAAACAAGGAGGTGAAGCTTTCCTTCTCCTCAAGCTCGGTGCTCAGAACCATGGATCGCGACACCGGTAGCTTCATTAAAACCTACGCGATCCTGGGTTTCATCTTGGGTCTCTTCGCTTACTGCTGTTTCCTCTGTTATCGGGGAATTTTCAGAGCAAAGCTTCCTCAAACGCGGGTATGAAGATCCTTCACGTCATTACGGGGCTGGGAGGAGGCGGAGCCGAACGAGTCCTGATGAGACTGGCCGATGCCCAGCGGCGCCAGGGCCACGACGTGATCGTGCTCACGCTCAACTCCGAAAGAGCTCTCGAAACTGAATTTCGCGCACTCGGAATTCCGGTCGAATTTCTGAACGTCGCACGTGGTTTTTGGGGTCCGTCGCTCTTCCGTTTCAAAAAAATCGTCGAAGAATTTTGCCCCGAGATCATTCAATCCTGGATGTATCATGCGGACCTTTTCTGCTCGGTCCTCCTTCCCTTGATTTCCCATAAAGCGCCCCTCGTTTGGAACGTGCGTTTGTCGAGTCTCGATCCACGCACGAACAAAGCTTCGACTCTCGCGATCCGCGGGCTTCTCGCGACGATCTCGCGCAACGCTCCCAAGGGAATCATCTATTGCGCCGAGAGCGCACTCAAAGTTCACGAACACTTTTCCTATTCGAACCGCAACTCGGTCGTAATTCCGAACGGTCTCGACGTGCAGGTCTGGAAGAAATCTTCGGAAGACAAAACTCTCTTAAAGGAAAAGCTGGGCGTTCCCGCCGAAGCTCCGCTTGTGGGAATCGTAGGGCGCTACCACATCCAAAAAGACATCGGGACCTTCGTGGCGGCGGCGGCGGCTATCCATGCCGAAGTACCCGCAGTAAATTTTGTGATGATCGGTAAAGGTCTGGACGATGCTAATGCCGAACTCAGATCGATGATTTTTGCGCACGGACTCCAGGACAGTATTCGACTCCTCGGGCCTCGATCCGGTCTGCCGGATATCTACTCCGCCATGGACCTCCACATGCTGAGTTCGGCGGACGAAGGATTCCCCAACGTCATCCTCGAATCGATGGCTTGTGAAACTCCTTGCGTGTCGACAAATGTCGGAGATGCTCCTTTGATGCTCGAAGATGCCGCTCTAATCTCTTCCGTCGGCGACGGCGCTGCGCTCGCGGTGCACGCGCTGAAGATCCTGCGGATGCCGGAACAGGAGCGCGCCACCATCGGACGACATTTGCGAGAGAAAGTCTTGGAAAGATATTCTCTGGAAACGATGCTCGACAGGTACATGAGTTTTTATTCTGAGAGGATCAAAAACGAATGAAGCCCCTCAAAGTCCTAGTCTCCGGCAACACGCTTTTTTCACTCTGGAAATTCCGCAGAAGTTTTATGCTCGATCTCGTGCGCGCAGGCCATGAGGTGCACGCCAGTGCCGGAGAAAAAGACGACGCCTTCGAGACCGGATCTCTCCTCACGGAGATGCAAGCCGCGGGCGTCGTCTTCCACGCGCTTCCGCTCTCGCGTTCGGGACTCAATCCTGTCTCAGACCTGCGCTATTTTTTTGCCTATCTCAAACTCTGCAAGCGAGTAAAACCCGACGTCGTGTTCAACTACACGATCAAACCCGTCATTTGGGGATCTCTCGCAGCAGCACTTTCGAACATCGGCCGCGTTTATTCCATGATCACGGGGCTCGGTTATGCCTACACCGGAACCGCGCCGAAGCACCGGATCCTTCAAACTGTGATCGGCGCGCTTTACCGTATGGCTTTACCCTTCAACCGCAAAGTCGTATTCCAGAACAGCGACGACAGAAACCTCTTCTTGAAAAGGTCCTACGTCGCCCCGTCGCAGACGGCGCTTGTCGCGGGTTCCGGCATCGAGATCACCGAGTTCCCTTTCTCGCCGCTTCCGACCTCGAGACCCTTCCGCTTCGTGTGCGTCGCGCGCATGCTCAAAGACAAAGGCATCCTCGAGCTCATCGAGGCGTGCGATCTGCTCAAAGCCCAGGGTCTCCCTTTCGAATGCCTTCTTGTCGGCGGGACCGACGCCAACAATCCCGCGAGTATTTCCGAAGAGACTTTGCTCGCCGCCCAAGCCGCAGGCAAAGTCCGTTGGCTGGGGCGCCAATCGAAGATTGCCGAAATCCTTAGCGAAGCCCATGTTTTCGTACTGCCGTCGTATCGCGAAGGCACGCCACGCTCCACGCTCGAGGCGCTCTCGATCGGACGGCCCGTGCTGAGCACCGACGCTCCCGGATGTCGCGAAACCGTCAACTCCTCCAACGGTGTGCTTGTTCCTGTACAAGACGCTTCTGCCCTTGCCCAAGCGATGAAAACTTTCATGGAATTTTCGCAGGAGCAGCTCGAGCACATGGGCACGGCCAGCCGGGCAATGGCGGAAAAGACCTTCGATGTCGCGAAGGTGAACGGGGACCTCTTCGAGCTCATGAACCTCAAGCGCACTTAGTTCCCTTGTATTCTTTATAAAGAACAGGTATCAGAGTCTCTATCGATGAGAGACTTTCGGGCCCCGTTTCTAGCGCTAGCTTTGATCGTGATTCTGAGAACAGCCTGGATCGCAGACGACGCCGCCATTACTCTTCGCTGCGTTCTGAATTTTCTGAATGGTTTTGGACCCACGTTCAACGTGGCAGAGCGAGTCCAAGCTTTTACGCATCCGCTTTGGTTTTTACTCATTTCCGCGACGAGCTCGATGCTGGGCAATATTTTCGTGGCGACTTTTCTGCTATCGATTCTAATGTCGTTAGCAAGCCTTTGGCTTCTCGCTTGTAAAGTCTCCGAACGGGCTCTTGTCGGAGTCTTTTGTGTCGCATCGCTGTTACTGTCTCGAGCTTTCGTAGACTTTGCGGCTTCGGGACTTGAGAACCCGCTTTCACATGTCTTGATTTTGGGATTTTTTCTAAGCGTTTCGTCCTGGGAAAAACAACCCTCCGAGAGAAGCGCACTCCGCTCTATTTTTTTGGTGTCCCTGATCTATCTCAATCGTCCTGACTTGGCTCTGTTGGTCCTACCCCTCTGCTTATTCGTGGTTGGGCGAAGTTTCCGTAGCACTCCAAGAAGGACAGTGGGGATCGTGATTTTAGGTGCCCTTCCTGTTGTCGGATGGACTCTTTTTTCACTGTTCTATTATGGTTTTCCATTCCCAAATACGGCTTATGCAAAACTCGGTACGGGTATCGCCCGCCATGAAGTCATCGTGCAAGGTCTTCGTTATCTTGCAGATTCGCTGATCCACGATCCCATCACGCTTGCGCTCATGACCCTCGCACTCTTCGTCGCGCTAAAAAAACGAGAATCTCATTTCTCCTCGAAAATTCCGCGGCTCGTAGGGATTGGGATTGTGCTTCAGCTTATCTACGTGGTTTTCGTCGGAGGTGACTTCATGTCGGGCCGTTTCCTTACGGCTCCACTTGTAGCGGCCCTATTCATCATGGGAGATCTGGGCTCGAGATCGAACAATTTGGGCCCTGCGAAAATCGCAGTTCTATTTTTGGGCATTCCGGGAATTCAATCGACCCTTCTGAGTGGCTCGAGTTATTCGGACATGCATATCAGAAAGTCCGGAATCGCAAATGAAAGGGGCTACTACTTCCAACAATCCAGCCTCTTCCGCCACGAAAAGGGAATATTCTCGATTCGAAGGTGGGAACTTTCTCCGATGAGTATCCGGGAGGCCTGTGGAGGGCTGGGATTCCAGGGGATGTTGGCAGGTCCTGGAGTCCATTTTGTGGATACTTGCGCCTTAGCCGACCCTCTCCTTGCCCACTTGCCGTCAATCCCTGACTCGAACTGGAGAATTGGTCATTTCTATAGGAGCGTGCCCGATGGCTATGAACAAAGCCTGTTGCGGGATTCGAATCTTTTGACGGACCCTCACCTGAGTTCTTACTACGAATCCATTCGCCTTATTGTACGCGGAGACCTCTTCGATCCCAAAAGATTGAGAGAGATTATGAAGATCAATATGGGCTTTATTCCGACGCCCGACTTTAAAAGCTATCTCCAAGGAAGGAACTCCGGCGTTGAAACTTCGCCGAAGCTATGACTTAGTGTGTTTATGAGCACGATCATTCGCCAGCTTCGCCCCCATCAGTGGACGAAAAATATTCTTGTCATGGTGCCACTGCTTGCAGCTCATCGTCTCGAAACCGAAACTCTTGCCAAAGGACTCCTCGCATTCTTCGCCTTCTCGATGCTCGCGTCCTGCGTCTATATCCTCAACGACTGGCTCGATATCGAATCTGATCGCAAACATCCGACCAAACGCCTGCGTCCCCTGGCCTCGGGCGCGCTCAGCAAAAGTACGGCTCTGGTCATGATGATCGTTCTTCTCGCGGGAACGACAGCGATCGCTGTTTTCGAGGGATCCAAAATTTTTCCCGTTTATCTCGGTCTCTACCTTCTGGTGAACGTCCTTTATTCCTTCAAAGCCAAACAACTCCTCGGCCTCGATGCCGTTTGTCTCGCGCTGCTCTACACGCTGCGCATCTTGGCCGGCGGAGCCGCAGCTGGCGTTCCCGTCACGTTCTGGCTCATGACCTTCTCGTCATTCTTTTTTCTTTCACTGGCCCTGCTCAAACGAACCTCAGAGCTCGTGCTCTCGGGAGACGTCGAAGGCAGCCATCGCCGCGCCTATGTCGTCGGCGATATCGAGGTCATCGTGTCACTTGGGACTTCAGCGAGTCTCGTGTCGGGTCTCGTTTTGCTTCTCTATCTCAACTCGCCGGTGAACACGGCGCTCTATCACAGACCGGATCTTCTCTGGTTCCTCTTGCCCGTGCTCTTCTACTGGAAACTCCGTATCTGGATTCTCGCGCGCAGGGGGCAAATCGCCCAAGACCCCGTGGCTTACGCACTCAAAGACCGCGTGACCTGGATTCTCGTAGCGGTCTCGGGTCTTGTCCTCGTTCTCGCTTCGCTTCACTGAGCGCGGCCGATGACAGAAAAGCCAAGCTGGGCTAACGAAGAGTGATTGATGGCGCAAATGCAGCACTTCACGAGTTGGGGCCTTCGCAAAGCTCAGTCGGAGCTGATGGCCCCCGCATTTCGTAGCGACGCACGTCTTCATCCACGACTCACCACGCTTCCGGTTGGACTCGGTCGCAGCTACGGCGACAGCGCACTGAACGACGGCGGAGCCGTGCTCTCCAATCTTTCGCTCAAACGCATCATCTCTTTTGATTCCGCCGCCGGACTGCTGCGCGCCGAATCCGGAGCGAGTTTCTACGACCTTCTTCAGTTTCTCATTCCTCACGGATTTTTTCTTCCCGTCGTTCCCGGAACGCAATACGTCACGCTCGCGGGAGCCGTCGCCAACGACATCCACGGAAAAAATCACCATCGCGCCGGAAACTTCGGCCGCCACGTGATGCGTTTCGAGCTCCTTCGTAGCTCGGGAGAGAAAATTGTCTGTTCCCGAGAAGAAAACGCGGAGCTTTTCCGCGCGACGATCGGAGGCCTAGGCCTCACAGGTTTTATCAGCTGGGTCGAGATCTCCGTACCCAAGATCAAATCGAGCATCATCGATCAGGAAATCATCCCTTTTGATAATCTCGACGATTATTTCGATCTGGCCGAAGAGTCCGACCTCACGCACGAATTCACGATGTCATGGATCGACGTGCTCAGCTCGCGCGGCAACGATCTCCGAGGTCTCTACATGCGCGGCAATTTCGCGGATCAGGGCGCGCTCGAATTCGTTCCTTCGGGGAAACTCCTGCGGGTTCCTTTCGATCTTCCCGATTTCACGCTCAACAATTTTTCCGTGAGGGGCTTCAATTCGCTCTATGCGCTCAAAGGAAATTTCTCCAAAGGTCTCTCTAAAATTTCCTATCGTCCTTTCTTCTTTCCTCTCGATTCGGTTCTCCACTGGAACCGAATCTACGGACACAGCGGATTTTACCAATACCAGTTGGTAATCCCACCCTTCCACGCACGCGAAGCCACGCGCGCACTCCTCAACGAAATCACACTCTCGGGCGAAGGCTCTTTCCTCGCCGTCCTCAAGAACTTCGGGAAAATCGAGTCCGAAGGACTTCTTTCTTTCCCGCGCGAAGGCGTGACGATGGCGCTCGACTTCAGGGACCAAGGAAAAAAGACTCTCGAACTCTTCGACAAGCTCGACCGCATCGTTTTTGAGGCGGGCGGCGCTCTTTATCCCGCAAAAGACGGACGCATGAATCACGCGGCTTTCGTGAACTCTGTCGGCGGCGAAGACCACCTGCAAGAATTCGCCAAGTACAAAGACCCTAAATTCTCGAGCAGCTTCTGGAGACGAGTGATGAACGAAAGTTCTCCGGCATGAAACGTGTTCTCATTCTCGGAGCGACGTCGGGTATCGCAGAGGCCTTCGCACATGAAGTCCTCAAGAGATTCCCCCAAGCGAAACTTTGTCTGGTCTCCAGGAAACTCGATAAGCTGCAGTCCATCCGTGACGATCTAAAGGTGCGTTTCTCGAGTGAAATAAGCGTTGTCGCTGCGGACTTAAACGAATTTTCGGCCGCCCCTGCGCTCCTCAAACAGTGCGCGCTTTCTTTCGGTGACGAATTGGGCTTCGACACGGTGCTGATCGCGCACGGCTTCATGGAAGACGAAAAACTCGCACAGGAGAATTTTGTGAAAGCGTTGCCGGTGCTCGCGACGAACTACATTTCGCCCGTCGCCCTCTGCACGTACCTCATCCCCTACCTCGGCGAAGGAGCCGCACTCGGCGTGATCAGCTCCGTGGCCGGTGATCGTGGCCGCCCCTCGAATTTCGTCTACGGATCGGCCAAGGCCGGATTGCAGGCCTATCTCTCGGGACTGCGCGCGAAGCTATTCGTAAAACAGATTCACGTGTTGGATATTCGACCGGGTTTCGTGAGCACCGCGATGACGGCGCACCTCGACCGCAGTGGTCCGCTTTGGGCGACGCCGGAAAAAGTCGCCGCCGATATCGCAAACGCGCTCGTGAAGCGCAAAGATGTTCTCTACACGCCCTGGTTCTGGTGCGCGATCATGTTCATCATTCGCTCGATCCCAATACGGATTTTCAAGCGTTTGAAGCTCTGAAACGCGGGCTTCCAAAAATATATCGCATTAGGATCAAAGCGACGAAGACCCAGATGTGGAATCCGAAACGCCCATCCGCACGCCAAAAAAACCCCTGAAAAGAGCTGAGCCCCAATGCGAGTGCCCAGAAGGCGGTCTCCCGATTGCGAGACCCCCGAATTAGAAGCAACCTCCAAGACAAGATCCACAGTCCTAAAAGC
>JBDSDI010000290.1:0-13199 GCA_039920645.1 Bdellovibrionota bacterium
CGCAAGGTAAACCAAGAACTCGGCATCACGATCATCTGCAACCTCCACTTCTTGAGTCTCGTACGTCAGTACGCGACGCGCGTGATCGCGCTCAAAGACGGCGAAATCGTTTTTGAGGGCAGCCCCACCGAAATCGACAACGCTTGGTTCGAAAAAATCTACGGAGTGGGCGCTAAAGAAGTCCACGTTAACTGAAGAAGAGACGAGACATTCCATGACGAAATACGCACTCAAGCGCACAGTCTTCGATTCCATCAGCTTTGCTTATATTTGCTCGATCCTTCTGGTCGGAATCCTTCACCCTACGGAAGAAACCCTCCTGGAGATGAGCCGCAACTTCAGTATCTTCGGTGTCCTCCTCGCCCTCGGCGTCGCCGTGTCCCTCCTTTTCGCGAAGTTGAAAATCTCTACTCTCGGACATTCGATCTTCGCTCCGTCCCATTTGAAAAACCACGAAGACACCACCTCCCCTTTCCTGCGTCTTTCGACCTGGCAGCTTCTTGTCACGCTGTTGCTGACGATCCTCGTCGGCGCGAACCAAACGAAGTTCTCTTTCTACGAGTTGACGGATCCCGATGGTTTTGCCGGTGCGATGCGTCTCTTCAAGGGTCTCTCGAGCCCAAACTTCGCCATCTTCCCCATGGCGGTCCTGAAGATCATCGAAACTTTTTTCATCGCGTTCATGGCAACCCTACTGGCGGTTCCCGTCGCATTCGTTGCGAGTTTCTTCTGCGCCAAGAACATCATGAAGAGCCCGGCCGCCTTCGGCATCTACGCCTTACTCCGCACGCTGCTCAATGTGACCCGCTCCGTCGAAGCGCTCATTTGGGCGATCATTTTCTCGGTCTGGGTCGGTATCGGCCCATTCGCGGGCATGCTCGCGCTCTGGCTCCATTCCGTTGCTTCCCTCACCAAGCAATACTCCGAAATCACCGAAGCCGTGAATGAAGGCCCCATCGAAGGCATCCGCTCTACCGGCGCAGGTTTCCTGCAAACGATCTGGTACGCGATCGTTCCCCAAGTCATTCTTCCCTATGTCGCTTTCACGATCGATCGTTGGGACATCAACGTCCGCATGGCGACCATCATCGGTCTCGTCGGCGGCGGCGGTATCGGCACCATGCTGATCAAGTACCAAGGTCAAGCGCTTTGGCCCGAAGTCGGCTGTATCATCGTCGTCATTGCGGCGATCGTCTGGCTGATGGACACGGCGTCCGCGCATCTGCGCGAAGCGCTGAAGTAAGAGATCTCGGTGAAGAACTTTCTTGCATGGTTGAGTGGAACGCGAATCTGGAAATCCCAGTGGCAAAGCTCGCTCTCGGACGCCCTTAAGAAAGCTCAGGATAATCTCAGCCTGAACCTCGTGGTCGTGGTCGCACGCGAAAGCGATCTCTACACGGAAATCCTCTACTTCCTTTCTTTTCTCGGCTTGCTCGTGGGAACTGTATTTGCTTTTTACGTGCGCTCGGTCGGCGATCCGAATCTTCCTGATCCGCTCGTATTCCCTCTGCTGGGATACACCGCTGGTAGTCTCGCCCACGTCGCGCGTCGCTATTTTCTCAAACATTGGTTTCAACGCCTGGCCCGCATCAAGGTCTACGTCAAAGCTCAGGGCTACTTCGTGGACTACACCCATCGTCTTCCCGGACGCGTGGCGCTGCTTTACCTATCCGAAACCGAACAGGTTGCGGCGCTGATCACCAATCCCGACGTGCAGGAAAAACTTCCGCACGGAGACCTCGAAGAACTCCTCGGCCGCCTCGAGCGCAATTACCGCGCGAAAGATCCGCTGCACGCCCTCGAGCCTGCACTCGAAAATCTTTCGATTCTGCTCAAAAGCTATGCTCCGGAGCTCGACTCTTCGCCTAAGCGCAGCGTGACGCCGCCGATCTACGTCGGAGCGTCCGATTATCAACGTCGCATGATCCCGGTCTTACGCAGCAACAAAGACATCAACTGAAATTTCTCACAAACTGCGGCGACACGCGTTCTTTTGATCGTAGATCGGCGACGCGCCCTCAACCCATGATATGAATCCGGAGCCGAGCGACTGCTGCACGCGAGGATAAGGATCGTAAACTTGTGGAAGAGTGAAATTGCCTGCGGATCCCTTTAACCAGAGGCGATCGATATCCCCGCCCGCGCGTTGAACGTCGACGAAGAACGCAAAGTCTCCAAGTGGCCGCGCCGTTCCTTTGGCCCCCGGCACGATATGGGTAAAGGTCATACCGACATGGTAGTAACCGGCCTCGTTATCAACGCTGTCTCCAACGAAAATGTTTCCGGCGGTGTAGAGTCCGACCTCCAGCACCCTGCCCCCTTGACGCGTTTCGAGATTGAGCGCGTCTACGGAAAGATACGCGTCGATCCAAGCGAGCGAAGTGCCGTTATGAGCCCAGTCGCCCATTCCGAAAGAGTTCACGTAGAACTCGCAGTGATTCGCGTCATAGTCGTGAGTTGGAGATGACGGCATGGCCTCGCATGACATATTGAATCGCCCATTCCAGAGACATCTCTCGGAAATGGCAGCATTGCCGACGCCCTCAAGCGCAGCTAGGAAAACGAACGATGACATGAATGATCGAAGGGTCATAAATTCTCTCCTCTGAAGTGATTCACCTCATGAAGCAATATTTATACCCTTTGGAGCTGACCAATTTGACTGCGCTAAGATTGAAAGAATGCCCCGCTCCGGGGCTATTGCGAGACACGGCCGATCGGCGCGTCGATATGACTGCACGTTACGAGCGCGGATTTCCACTGCGTTGCTACATTTTTCGTGAGCACCGTCGAAAGATCGGCCATTTCCTTAAAGCGATAGCGCAAATCCAGCGACGACAGGAGAATGTCGACTTTTTCGTCGCCACTCGTGAAACTTTCGACGCTGTTGGAGGAAAGACTGCGAGAAATGCTGCGAGGGGAGTCCGTAAGTTGAGAATACTGCGCCACGAAAGCGGCGTAGTTCTTTTTCGTCTCTTCGTCGTTCGTAAGCTTCGTCTCGAAGGCGTCGGCCACGCAATCGCAGAAACTCGACTTGCTTCGAGCGGGTTGCTCGAAGCCGACGATCTCTTTCCTGCATTCGTTCTTGAAGGCCGACTGCTGCCGAAGATCAAGCGCGAGCGCGCCTGCCCCTTTGGGAGCGTCGTCGCCTAGGAACATATAGAGAAGGAAAGCTCCGACGATACCGTAAAGAAGAACACGCTTGTTCATAGCGATCAGCGGGTACTGAGGAAGTCTCCGATGAGAACTCCGCGAACTCCGACCGACGGTCCGTCCTGGATGGAATCCATTCGCTCGACGCGAGCGATGGCGAGTCCGTCCTGAACGTGGATGACCTTAACGGTCGCGAATTTTATTTCGAGTTCCTTCTGTTGGTTCTCGAGATAAGGATCGATGACCTGAACCTTACGAACCACCGTGAGCATCATTCCCTGTTCGATACCCTCGCCCTGACCGCCGTTGATGACGACGTCCTGGGGAGCGCGACGGGCTTCCGCTTCGGTGAGCCCAAGTTCGCGCCTCACGGCGATCACTCGGAATTTAAGTTCGTTCGATGCGGGAGCGCGGCTGAGGCGCTCCCCTTCTTTGACGAGATTTTCGAAGGAGGTGTCTTCGCTGAAAGTCTGAGTCGCAAGTACCGTGGAAGACGCCCGAGCCGACGAACAAAGAAGACCAAATCCGAAAAGGATGGCTTGCAGTTGCACGGCTTTCATAGGTTTTTAGACGGCAGCTTCGAGAAGCTCCGTCTCCCTCCCCGAGATCGAAACGGGAGACCAGCTCTCCTCGCCTTGGCCGAAGTCGTTCGATTCATCCGAGATCTGCGCGATGACTTTCACGAAATCAACGTAAGCGGGGGTGCGGACCAGCAGGTCCTTGTCCTGAAGAACGACTTGCGTCGCGGTACCCTTGTCGAGATTGATCGCGACAGGCGCTTTCAGATTTACGGTCATATCTTCGATATTTTCGGGAATGGTCATGACGACGAAGAATTTGATGCGATCGCCTTCTTCGAACTTAAGACAGGCGCGGTCGGCGTCCGTCATATGGATTTTATAGTCGCGCTTGAAGAAGGCGGGCTCCATCACGGGGAACGCGATGCCGGAGTCTTGGCACGATTGCAACCAGAGGATGAGTGGGTAGCTCGACGATTCGACCAGAATGTACTGCTTGAGTACGCTCATTCCGATCATGCCATCCTTGAAGCGGATGTAGTGATCCTCGTTAGCGTCGATGTTTCCGAATCTTTTTGTGGTGACTTGTTTCATAGTGGCTCCTTCCGTAGTGCCGTTTTCGATCCCAATCCTAGGATCACGTTCCTGTTTTCTTGATGTTGTGAGTCTTCAGTTTCGCCATATCACTGGACATGGACTGAAGTGCCGCGCGGTTTTCCTCTTGGATCGCCGTGTAGACTTCCTCACGATAAATCTTGGTTTCTTTGGGCGCATCGATACCGACGCGAACCTGTTTACCTTTGATTTGAACGATCGTGATCTTGATGTGGTCATCGATCGTGATCGTTTCGCTGATTTTTCTTGTTAGTACGAGCATCCCTGATCTCCTATACCGAGCACTCCGCTCTTGAATCTCTTCGGAGCGAGGACGAATGGAGTTTAGTTTTTTCGTTAAAATCTTTTGGCGATTGGATACTCAGGAAAAAAGCGTCAGAGGCTTGACGTTTTACTCAGTGAAGCGACGCGCGCCACGGAAGATTCTTCACAATCTCCGCTTCGTGCACGAGCAATTCGTCCATGCGGCGAGTGGTTTCCAGGGCGCCATGATATTGACGGGCGTAGCGCTGAAAAATTCCGAAGTGTTTGGCCTCGGCGCGCGCCAGCTCAGAGTAGAACGCGCGCAAATCGGGATCGGGCGATTCTTCGCCGATGATCCCGAAACGTTCGCAGCCGCGCGCCTCGACGATTCCGAAGACGAGGAGACGATCGAGGAAGCGAGATTTCTCGTCCGTGCGGCAGAGATCCATGAGCGCGTTTACGTAAGGATCCGGAGCGTCACCACGAAGAACGATGCCGCGAGACTTCATGATGCGGAAGACCTGGTGAAAGTGCTCGAGCTCTTCAATGGAAAGCTGGATCATGGCCTCGCAAAAGTCGGGCTTGTCGGGATTGCTCATGAGAAGTTTCATGGCGTGGGCCGAAGCTTTGCGCTCGCAGAACGCGTGATCGATCATGAAGGCGTCCATATCGGCCAGGGCGACTTTCGCCCATTCGCGGGGAGTTTCGCTCTTCAGGGGGAAAAATTCGCGGAGTTCTTCAAAAACACTGGCCATGCCCCGGTCTTAGACCGAGGCATGGCCCGCTTCAAGGAAAGGTGTGCGTTACTTAAGCATTGAGTTCGAGCTGGGCACGGGACGCTTGCGGAGCGAAGAGCGAGTGCTCGACGATCGAACGCTCAATCATCAGACGAAGCTTCGGCAGACGGGGCTCTTCGGGAAACTGATGCAGCATCTCCATGAGAAGTTCGCGGGCGGACTTCAGGCTCTTGCGTCCCTTGGCCATCTTCGTGACCTTCAGAAGGGTCGACATGTAATCGGAGATTCCATGACTCCATTTGAGAGGATCTTCGCCCATGAAATAGCCCATGGAGTAGTTGCGGCCACTGAGGATTTCGAGATCCAGTTGGCGGTAGAGATGCAGGCTTCTCTTCATGAAACGCAGGGACATCTCAAGATCGCCATGCGAAAGGCTGAGATCTCCGAGGAGTCTCCACAGAAGCGACGTATCGCGGCCGAGGCTGGCGGCGCGGTTCAGGGATTCGAAAGCTTGATCGAGGTGACCCTCAGCAAGTTCGACCTGCCCTACCCATTCGTAGACGACCGAACGTTCGGCCATGCTCATCCGTTCCCAGAAATCGGCGTGAGGACCGTGACCCGAGCTAAGCTCTTCCATGTGGAGCATTGCGCTGACACGGTCCTTCGAGATCCAAACTTCCATCATCGAAAGGAAACATTCGAAACTTTCGGTCGCGCTCTCGGGTTTTTCCCAGATCGCTTGCAAGAGACGTTGGGAATCTCCGCGATTACCGTAACGATAGAGAACTTTGGCCGCTTTGATCCGTGCACTCACGTGTCGTTCTCCTCGAGAACGCTGGCCATGTTCTCGTAGAGACGGTACTTATCGCTCTTGCCCGTTTTTTGGGTCACTTTTTTCAGTTCGTGAAGTCGCATCTCTTTACGCGAGTTGGTGAGCTTCTCGAGCCATTCAGGCATGCAAATTTCGGGCGTCAAAGGAACTTTTGCTTCCATGCAAACATTCAGCAGCTCGACGCGCGATTCGAGCAGCACTACGAAAATTTCCCAGATGTCGTCGTCATTGAGATCGGCGTGCTCGCTCAACCAGAGATTCATGAGACGGGCATCAATTTGCTCGATTTTTTTTAAAAGGTCTTTTTTAGATATTCTCACGATCGACGTTCCCTTTCTTCTTCAGCTCTTCCACGGCGGCGACCCATCCTTCGTAGAGGGTGCCCATGACTTTGAGGACCGTGTCGATCGCGCCGACGTCGTTCTCGACGTTGGCTTTGATGAGTTGCGAGACGCAAAAGGAATAAAGAGATTCCAACTGTGCGGCCACCGCGGGGCCTTTCGTATGATCGAGGGTGGTCGACAGCTCGTTGATAATGTCGTGAGCCTTCGTGATGTAGCGGCACTTGTCCGCGATCTTCTTCTGCTCGAGCGAAATACGTGCGAGTTTGCAGTTTTTGATTGTAGCTTCGTAGAGCATCAAGAGAATCTTCTCTTTGCTCGCCGTCGTAACGGCCGTTTTCTTGTAGTGCTTAGCTCCGTAACTCATATCCCCATTACCCCCACTTGCAGTTCATCAACCTTGATCATCCTCAGCCCCCCTGAGGAAGTGCGCCTTTTTGCATGGCCATGTCCGCCATTGCGGCATCGGCACGCACAAACTGACTCTTGATCTTCTCCAGGCGTTTTTGCGCCCGGTCGGTTGCGGTATCGCGGTCTTTCTCGGCCTTACCCATGCGCTCTTTCAGGGAGGCTTCCTTGATGCTGACGAGACCGTCTCCGCGGCGAATAGCGCCGTCGACGAGACTGATCATTTCGTTAGCGAAGCCCGTCAGCGGACTCGAACCGGCGAAGAACGACGCTACGCCGTCGAAATCGTCGACGAGCGCCTTCTGGAATTTCTCTCCATCGTAGTCCAAAGTTCCGTTGCGATTAAAGACGATGCCGACGTCGCGCAAGCGGGTCACGGTCGAAGGACGTTCGTTCGTGGTGAGCTGGATGACGTTGCGCATGCGGCTCTCGATGGCTTTGAGGCCGACGTCGCCACCGAGCGCTTTGGAAGGATCTTTCGCGCTGTCGGGTCCGAGCGCGTTCTGCGACTGAATAAAACTGAGCACGCCGTTCATGCCGTCGACGAAACCCTTAGCGCGTTCCTTGATGACTTCGATGTTGGGCTTGATGTCGAGTTTGATGGTCTTGCCGGGGGCCGCATCTTTCAAGTCGATGTTCACGCCGGGCAAAAGATTGTTGAGCGTATTCTCGTCAGCCATCATAGGTTGACCGTTGAAGCGAATGATCGCGCTCTTGGCTTCGCGAACGCGCTCCTTGTCGAACTCCATATCGCCGTCGACGAGGTAAAATTCAGGCCATTCGAAGTTTTGCTTCCAGCCCGTGCCTTCGCCCGCGATCACGAGTCGCCAGGGCTCGTCGGCGTCGGTGCCGTCGTTGACGACGTAAGCCTTCACACCGAGCTTGGCCGCGTTGATCGCGCCTGCGACGCCGTCGAGGGTGTTGTTGTCCGAATTAATGTAGACCTCGCGCGTCTCGCCCGCGGGAGTCTTGAAACTGATATAGCCCACGCCGACTTCGCTCTTGTCGCGGTCGCCGTATCCGTAAGTCATGATGGAGTTCGTATTCGCGAGATTTAGGACCTCGAATTCGTAGGTGCCGACATCAGCCTTGGTCTTGTCGATCGCGCTCACGTCGAGAATGCCGGGAGCGGAAGACGTGCCTTTGAGTTCGCGGAAGTCTCCGGGAGTCCGGAAAGGCGTCAAGGCTTCCTTGATCTTTGCGAAGCGTCCCTTAAGGTCGCCTACAAGTTTCAACTGCGTGTCGACCTTCTGGATTTTTTCGTCGAATTTGGCGAGCGACTTCTGTTCGAGATGGCCGATCTTATCGAAGGCCTTCGCGAGCTGCATGTTGCTCGTTCCAAGTTCGGGAACATCTAATGGCAAATCGAGGACCTCCTCACTCTATGATCGCGGTTGCGCGCTCCGGTTTCCAGCCAATGGTTTGACCGCGACGCCCCGAGAATTGAAGCTGCCGCCAGGCGTCAGGGCTCCGGGCATTTGGGAAGCTCCTCGACTCGATACACAATGTTTTGACGCCTCTCCCGCAGCGGTCTAGACGCAAAGGACATGTCTAAAGTGTTCACTCAGTTCTACGACGGAAAATGGGCTCTGGTTCTCGGTTCCTCTTCAGGCTTCGGCGAAGCCACGACTCTTCGACTCGCGGAAGCGGGCCTCAACATCTTCGGCGTTCATATGGACCGCAAAGCGGGCCAAGCCCACGCCGAAGAAATCCAAAGCAAGGTGAAAGCTCTCGGACGCCACTGCGTCTTCTTCAACATGAACGCGGCCGACGACGACAAACGCAAGGAAGCCATCGCCGTCATGAGCGAAAAAGCCAAAGGTAAAATTCACGTCGTTCTTCACTCGCTGGCTTTTGGAGCGTTGAAACCTTTCATCGAAACCGATGCCGCAGAAGGTGCGCTCACAAAGGCCCAGTTTGAAATGACTCTCGACGTAATGGCCAACAGCCTTGTCTACTGGATCCAAGATCTCATCAAAGCAGATCTGCTCTGCAAGGGCGGTCGCATCTTCGCAATGACCTCCGCCGGATCCTCCACCGTATGGAAGAGCTACGGCGCCGTCAGCGCCGCAAAAGCCTCGCTCGAATCCTATTGCCGTCAGCTCGCCGTCGAACTTGCTCCGCGCGGGATCACGGCGAACGCGATCCTCGCCGGCGTGACCGATACGCCTGCGCTCCGCAAGATTCCCGGCAACGTTGAAATGATTGAGGCCGCCACCGCGCGCAATCCTTTTGGCCGCCTTACGCAGCCCGTAGACGTCGCCGACGCGATCGCCGCTTTCTCGTTGCCGCACTTCAATTTCATGACGGGAAACACGATCCGCATCGACGGCGGCGAGAACGTCGTCGACTAAACCGCTCGCGAATTAGAAACGATCTTCTTCCGCGAGTGACATTCCCCCGCGCCCGTCTCGAATCACTTTGACCGTAAGCGCATTGCTACGCGCGAGATCGCGGTAATATTCGCCTCCGGGGCGCAGTTTTCTTTCGAGAGTCTTGAAGTCTACTGCGTAGAGACCGAAACGCGCCATGAAGCCTTCCTTCCATTCGAAGTTATCCATGAGTGCCCAATAGCAATATCCCTCGACGGGAATCTTCTCCTGAAGGGCCTGATAGAGGTAGAACGCGTGATCGCGAATAAAGCGCTTGCGAAGAACGTCCTTCGCGTCGGCGACCCCGTTTTCCGAAATCACGATCGCCCTATTGGGGTAGCGCTGACTCACCTGCCTGAGAATCGGCAGGAAACCTTGCGGATAGATTTCCCATCCGATGTCGGTGAGCTGCCCTTTTCGCGGCACGAGCTGCGGAGTTTTGACGAGGAAGGGATTGAACGAAAGTCTTGCTCCGGCGTAGTAGTTCACTCCGAAGAAATCGAGAGTGTTCCTCGCTTCAGGAATGTCTTCTTCGATGTTGATCTGAGTGGGAATTTTCATGACAAGGTGCCCGGTTGTAAGTACGTCCGGCAACGACCAGTTGAAAAAATCGTCCGCAGTCGACGCACTCATGCGATCCGTGATCGACCACCACGCGTAAGGAGAGAAAAGCCTCAGATGCTGGGCGATGCCGACACGCAAAGGCTGTTTACGTTTCGTGGCTTCGGCGTGCATGACCTTATAAGCAGCGGCATGCGCGAGAATCATATTCTTGTAAATCACATAAACAGCCTTCATCGGAAGTTTTTTTCCGGGGGGAAGTTCGCCGGACACGTAGCCACCCAACATCACCACCATCGGTTCGTTGAGCGTGTACCAATCTTTCACGCGAGGCGCGACTTGTGTGGAGACGACCTTGGCGAAATTAGCGAAAGCGGAGGGAAACCCTTTCCAGGCCCATGCGCCATGTTCTTCGACCCAGCGGGGATGCGTGAAGTGATGCAAGGTAATTGAGACTTCGATGCCCGAAGCCTGAAGCTGGTCGATGAACTTTTTGTAATGTTCGATAGCTCCGGGATCGATTTGACCTTCGCGGGGTTCGATGCGCGACCACTCAACGGACATACGGTAGAGCTTCACTCCTGAATTCTTGATGAGAGCGATGTCGTCCATCATGAGACGCCAGTGATCGGCCGAAGCCCCCGACTTCTGCTTCTGAAGCACCATGCCCTTCTCTTCCCAATCGCGCCAGTTGGTGTTGTCGTTGTTACCTTCAACTTGGTAACCCGAGGTCGCGGTGCACCACTTGAACTTATCCGGAAATTGAAGCGTCACAGTCTCGGTTCTTTCACTGGAGGGAGCGCGCTCCGAATGCGGAGCACAGGCCGAAGTTACGATAAGACAGAGTAACGCAATGAGGCGCGCGAAAAACGACATGCTCTGATCAGCTTAAGACATCGGCGGGCGCCGCAATACTGTTAAAGAATTGACTGCGAAAATCCCTCAAACTCCGCGGCGGAGGGCTGCGATGCGGTCCTCCAGGGGAGGATGAGTGGCCAGAAAACGCGAGAACCCGCGCGAAGCACTCGCGATCTTGAACGCCGCCAGACGAGGTTCGCGGGGATCGACGAGTTTCATGCGATCGCGAAGTGCTTCGAGAGCGGCGATCATTTTTTGACGCCCGGCCAAAGCCGCCCCACCGCTATCCGCACGGAACTCGCGTACGCGGCTATATCCATTCACGACGAGGGCGCCGAAGAAGCCGAAAATGATTTCGAAGAGGAAGATCAATTGGAAACGCATGAAGCGACGTCCGCGTTCGTCCAGGCGTTCCGCGACGAGCGCCGAGACCACATGTGCGACGAGAAGAACGAGCGTGTTGATCACGCCCTGCATAAGCGACATGCGAACCATGTCGCCGTTCGCGATGTGGGATATTTCATGAGCGAGCACGCCTTCGATCTCTTCGCGATTCATCGACGCGAGCAATCCCGTGGTGACCGCAATGAGTGCGTCGGAACGGGAGGAACCCGTGGCGAAAGCGTTCAGCTCCGGCGACGAGTAGATGCCGACTTCGGGTGTTTTCGAGAGACCGGCCCGATCGGAAAGATGACGGACCGTTTCGTAGAGCCAGCGCATATCGCCCTGGCTAAGCGAAGGATCAATCACTTCGATCCGAAGCGATCGTTTCACCATCCACTTCGAAAGTAAAAGCGAAAGGGTCGATCCGGCGAATCCGAAAATCAGGCAGAAGAGCAAGATGCTCGGATAGTCGACGCCTTGAGTTTTGAGATAAGGAGAAATACCCAGCGCCTGAGCGATGAACGAAAGTGTGATCGAAATTCCGAGGGCAACGGAAAACATAAGCATGGCGGTCGAGATTTTTTTCATCTTGAAGAGAAATATAGGAAGCCCGAGGTCGCCAGGCAAGGAGCGCTCAGATCTTCGTAGAGCGTCCTTCCCCTGCGGGAAGCATTAACCAGGCGACCAGACTCTTGGGAGAGCTGAGTCTCACGTCGCAGAGCTTTTCTTCCCATTTTTCCCAGTTCGCCTTGAAACGGCCCCGTTCCGTTTTGCCAGGAACGTGTGCCAAATCCCAAAGCGCAGCACCCGTCAGGCAGCCCGCCGCTTTGCCGGCCATCATGTCATGAGGATGGTCGCCGACCATGAGCGTATCTGCCGGCTTGAAACCGTTGATCCGCATGAGCGTCTCGAGCCCCTCAGGCGAAGGTTTCGACGCATGTCCGTCGTCGCCGCAGGCAAGAAGCTTTTCCGTGAAAAGGGTAGCGAGCCATCGATGCGCTTCGAGAATACGCAGCGTTCCCGCACGGTCACGGCCCGTAAAAATGGCGAGGCCGTACCCCTTCTCCTTAAGAAAGCGGAGCAGGTCATCCGCGCCCTCGAAAACTTTCATGGTGTTCGGACCTTGAGTGATTTCGAAGTTGAGCCAGAAGGCCATCGCCTCGGGGACCTTTTCTTTTGGCATCCACTGCTCGAGTACGCCCTGGGGCGCAGGTCCAAAAGTCGCGATGAGTTCCTCGCGCGTGATCTCACGACCGGTCGTATGTTTTATCGCAGCGGCCAGTCCGTCCGTGACGCTCGACATGGTGTCGACGAGAGTGCCATCAAAATCGAAAACGACGTTTTTAATCGGTCCGTACATAGCGATTTATCTTTCCACGAAGAAACGTTTTTCTCGAGCCTTGATCTCAATCTCACCTATTTCTACCGTGCGAAGAACGGAGCCCGACGACCCGAGAATCTCGAGCGCCATCCGGTGTTTTCCTGCGGACAAAGGAACGCGTAGAATCTGCAGAGAGGACGGCAGAGTCGACCACGAACGGAGGTCGGCACGCTGCGTGGCCATTAGCGCGTAAAAAGCGAGGATGCCGAGGTCGTCGTTCTTGCTCGCGCGCGCAACCCCCACTCCGATTGCGGCCTTGGCCGCCATGCCCGCAAGTTGCGCGCCCTTGAGGCGTCCGATACGGTCTTCGAGATAGCGAATCGAGGTGTTCGAGATATCCATGGCCGTTTCGGTCAAGCCCCGCGATTCTCCGTCGACCAGGACGCGGGCACCGTAGTCGGAACTGAATCGCTTCTCGAGACGCGGAAGAGTTTGGTCGTCGTAGCGAGGAACTTTGCGCGGGCTTTCGCCCTGTTGGTAAATCACGACGATCTCGCCCCAACCCTTGTTCTCCTTACGCAGAGGGGCCTCCGGATTCGCTTGGCGCCATTGGGATTCCTCGTCGCCGAAGCCCTGCTTGTGCGCGGCAAAAATCAAGTCCGACGCGAGACCTGGAAGGTGGGAATCGAGCTCGTAGGCCATCTTGTAATCGATGTAGGCATTGTTCCAATCGCCGTTTGTTTCCCAGAGAAGTCCCGAGAGATAACGTGCAAAAGGCGATTCTTCGTAGTTACGTTTTCCCTCGGTGATCATGCGACCCAGAAGCAAATTGATCTTGCGGCATTCGACCTGCGCC